>WAQG01000116.1 GCA_015520395.1 Candidatus Geoarchaeota archaeon | reverse complement strand
CGCTAGGATAAGCGACGAGCCCATAGAGGTTCACTCGATGGTATATAACCCGGACATAGTGATAGTTCTGGATCCCACGCTTCTGGGTCCAAAGGTGGTTGAGGGGCTTAAGAGGGGTGGGTATGTGATTGCGAACTATGATGGGCCGGGGGACGAGTTGTACAGGAGGATGGGCGTCAGGAGGGGTGTATACAGGGTTTGGAGTGTTCCAGCGACAAAGCTTGCCTTAGAAATGCTCAAGAGACCGATAACGAACACCGCTATGATAGGTGCTCTTCTAAGGGCGGTTGAGATAGTTTCTTTGAAGGCTGTTGAGACGGCACTTAAAAATCGCTTTCCCGAGAGGCTTGCCGAGAGGAACCTTGAGTTAATTAAGATTGCGAGGAAATTGACCAGGGAGGTTTGAGCAATGGAGGAGTCCCGCGAATGGAAGAAACTCCCTATAGCTGGTCTGCCCTACAAGCTCTCACTCGAATACAGGACTGGCGACTGGAGGGCGTTGCGCCCGGTGATAGACTACTCTAAGTGTACTAGTTGCATGTTATGCTGGTTGTTCTGCCCGGATATGGCGATACTTTGGGATGGCAAGAAGGTCTGGATAAACTATGATTATTGTAAGGGATGCGGGATATGTGAGCATGAGTGCCCCCTCGGGGCGATAAGGATGGTGCCTGAGGGAGGTGAGTAGGGAGATGGCTTCGAAGTACCCGGTCAGCAAGCAGATCCTTATGGCGGTTAATGGCGATGAAGCCGTTGCATATGCGGTTAAACAGAGCCTTGTGGACGTCGTCGCGGCATACCCGATAACGCCTCAGACAATTATTGTTGAGAAGTTCAGTGAGTTTGTGGCGAATGGGGAAGTTTACACGGAGTTCATACCCGTGGAGAGCGAGCATTCAGCCATGAGCGCCTGTGTGGGGGCCGCGGCGACGGGGGCTAGAGCCTTCACGGCGACTGCCGCTAATGGGCTGGCGTTAATGTGGGAGATACTGTATATTGCTGCGAGCCTGAGGCTCCCAATAGTTCTCGCCGTTGTGAACAGGGCCCTCTCAGCCCCCATAAACATCCATTGTGATCATAGTGATGCCATGGGGATGAGAGATGCCGGGTGGATTCAGCTCTTCGTGGAGAACAGCCAGGAGGCCTACGACACGACGATACAAGCGTTTAGGATAGCTGAGGATCCAGAGGTGCTTCTGCCGGTGGCTGTTAACCTGGATGGCTTCTTCCTGAGCCACACCCTTGAAAACATAAGGATGCTGCCTGATGAGGCTGTCCGAGCTTTTCTTGGAGGGCATAGAAAGGTGCATAAAACGTATGTTGACTATCTTGGCAAGGAGGTTGAGGTGAAGCTTGACCCCGCTAACCCGCTGAGTTTTGGGCCCCTCGATCTCTACGATTACTACTTTGAGCATAAGATGCAGCAAATCGAGGCTATGAAGAGGGTGCCTGAGGTAATCCGAAGGGTTAATGAGGAGTGGTACGAGCTTTCTGGGAGGCGGTACGGAGACGGCATAATAGCAACTTATGGCGTGGAGGATGCTGAGGTTATCGTAACTGTTCTTGGGAGCACGGCTGGAACCGTTAGGAGTGTAGCAAAGAAGATGAGAAAGGCTGGCCGTAAGGTGGGGATTGTCAGGATAAGGATGTTCCGCCCATTCCCATTCGACGAGCTTAGAGAGGTTCTTAAGGACGCTAGGGTTGTCGGGGTTATGGATCGGGCGATAAGCTTCGGCAGCTATGGGCCAAGCTACCTTGAGATAAATGCCGCATTGTCCGAGCTGAAAAGCCGCCCAGTCCTGGTCAACTATATCTATGGGCTTGGAGGAAGGGACGTCCCCCCAAACCTCGTCGAAAGAATGTTTGAGGAGCTATTAGATGTGGCTAAGGCTGGCGGAACTGCCGAACGCCTCAGGTTCCTGGGGGTGAGGGGAAATGTCTGAAAGAAGGGAGGAGCATTATGGGCTGTTGAGGTTTGAGAGAGGCAGGCATTACGAGATGCCCTTGGATCTTAATCTTAGAAGACTTGCGGAGAGCCGGAGGCCAGCCATACTCCCCGGACACAGGCTTTGCGCTGGCTGCGCTGCACCAATAATAGTGAAGCTTGCGAGCCTCGCCTTCAGAGGCCCTACGATACTGGTAAATGCTACCGGGTGCCTAGAGGTCGCTACGACAATATTTCCTTACACGAGCTGGGGCGTGCCATGGATTCATAACGCGTTTGAGAATGCCGCCGCCACTGCAAGTGGAATAGAGGCCGCCTTGAAGGCTATGAAGAGGACTGGGCGGCTAGGTTATGAGAGGGTTGATGTCGTCGTATTTGCAGGCGACGGCGGGACCTTCGATATAGGTCTTCAGGCGCTGAGCGGTATGGCCGAGCGTGGACATGATGTCTTATACATCCTCTACGATAATGAAGCCTACATGAATACGGGGATTCAGAGGTCAGGCGGCACGCCGCCTTTTGCATGGACGACAACAAGCCCTGCCGGGAGAGTCCTGCCAGGCAAGATGCAGGAGAAGAAGCCCATCGCCGACATAATGGTGGCCCACCGGATACCCTACGTCGCCACGGCTACACCCGCGCACTGGGCTGACCTCATAAGGAAGGTTAGAAAGGGGCTGGAGGCCGAGGGCCCCGCATTCCTCCATACGTTCAGTCCGTGCGACAGGGGCTGGAGGTTCGATACAAACATAACTATAGAGATCTGTCGGAGGGCTGTTGACACCTGCTACTTCCCGTTGTGGGAGTGGGTGAGGGGTAAAGGATACCTTCTGACGGACCGCAGCCTTACTATAGCTAGGAACCCCCGTCTAAAGAAGCCGATAAAGAAGTTCGTAGAGGTTCAGGGAAGGTTCAAGCACCTATTAAAACCCGAAAACAAACATCTGCTTAAACAGCTACAGGAATACGTGGACGCCGTCTGGGAGGATCTGCTGGAAAGGGCAGTAAACGCTCCAAGATAAAAAGCCTAAAGAAAACACAACATTTTCTCATTTATCTCACTATTACTGTTCCAGCCTTAAGATCCACGGCTTCCACGGCTTGATCGAGATGGGCTATGACGGCTTTTCCCTCGCTTTTTAAAACGAACTCTACGGCAGCCTCTATTTTAGGACCCATGCTGCCCGGCGGAAAATGGCCCTCGGCGAGATAGCGAAGCGCCTCGTCCACTGTAAGCTTGTCTAAGGGCGTCTGGGTGGGCGTGCCGTAGTTTAAATAGACTTTGTCTACGTCGGTTAGCATAAGCAGCATTTTAGCCCTGACTTCCAGGGCGAGCTTGGCAGCCGTGAGATCCTTGTCGATGACAGCCTCAACACCCTTGAGGACGCCGTTCCGCTCAACCACAGGTATCCCACCGCCCCCAGCCGCTATCACTATCACGCCGGATTCTATCAACCTCCTTATCGCCTCAGCCTCAACGATCCTGATGGGCCTTGGTGACGGGACGACACGCCTCCAGCCCCTGATCCCATCACGCCTGATAATATAGCCCCTCTCCCTGGCGAGACGCTTTGCTTCCTCCTCGCTGTAAAAAGGTCCTATAAACTTGGTTGGGTTTCTGAAGGCCTCATCATTGGGGTCAACAACGACCTGGGTGATCACGGTGGCCACCGGCGCCCTCAGCCCCATATTTCTTAACCGGTTTTCTATGGACTGCTGAATTATGTACCCGAGAAGTCCCTGGCTCTCCGCGCCGCAGGCATCGAGGGGCATGGGAGGTACCATGTTTCTCGCAGCCTCGTTTTGGATCAGTATGTTGCCGACCTGTGGGCCGTTTCCATGCGTGACAACGACCCTGTAGCCCCTGGCTACGAGCATCGCTATGGCTTCAGCGGCCCTAGAGGCATTTCTAAGCTGTTCCTCCAGAGTCCCTCTCTCACCCTTCCTGAGAAGGGCATTGCCACCTAGGGCTATAACTATCGTCGACATAACAATCAGCATTTTTGATGAGGAACGTGGGTAAAATAAATCTTTAGGGGGCTATTCCGAGGAGCGTTTCCGGCTTAATGTAGCTGAACACCACAAACGATGATATGGACATAAGGATTATGAGGGCTACCAGCCTGGTGTCCTTGACGGTTAGGCTACGCGCCTTAGCGACCGTTAGCCCCATGGCTATTCCCGATTCGACGACTATGAGCCTGGCGAAGCTCATAAGCCCCCTGTAGTTTAACCCTGACAAACCAACTGGCAGTCCGAGCAGATCGGTGTTCAGGGTTAGGGCTCTCATATAGAGGTTTGCGAGGCCGAGCGTTACTGAGAGCATTGCCGAGATTATGATCGGGGCGATTGAGGCCAGTATTGCGTAGAGCCTCATTCGGCGTCTAGCCATGTTCTTAGCCTCCTGAACATCAACTATGAATGCGTAAACCCTTTCAAGTATTTCCGACGTCCCTCCACCATAGACCGCCAGGTTCCCCACGACGAAGAACGCCGTTTTCGCCAGCCAACTCCTGAATCCTGGCTTTACCTTATTCATCGGAATACCCATCTTAAGCTGCGTTGAGACCAGGTCAAGTATCTCATCAATGCGTTTTCCAAAACCTCTCATCCTTGCGATGGCGTGGTCTAATGGTATGCCTACCTTTCTGGCATCTATAAGGCTCCTCAGGAAGTGGGGTATCCACCTCTCCTCCTCCACAACTTCCCTTATCTGCCTCCAGACCATGTAGCCGTTATAAAGCGAGAAAACAGTTGACGCCGCTGCGAGGAGCACCCAGGGCTCGACCTCCAGATACGCGAGGAGGGCCGCTGTAGCCATAGCCGCTAATAGTGGGAGGATAGGCCTGAACTCTACATGGTCTCTGGATGGGGGTGCCAGAACCTCCATTACCACCAGCATTGTCACCGTTATTAGTGGGATCACTGGGAATGCCAGGACGCTGAGAACCGCCGTTGCATCGGTTGGGGTGATGAATGCCGAGATTAGGACAAGCGCAACTGCGAGGAGGAATACCCCTATTATCATCTCCCCCCAGTCGGAGGCCCTCTCGCTATATATACTCCACCTCGATTTTAGTTCTGACAACAGCTCCCTGGTCTTCTCCTCGAAGTATTTCGTCAGATTGCCGCCGCTGTGCAGGATGCTTATAAGCCCCATGAAATACCTCGACCAGGACTGCGAGGGATGCCTTTTAGCATTCCAGTCCAGAGAACTTATCACATCCCCGAAGAAAAGCCTAGAGTCCCTAAATACCTTCTTCACCTCCTTGGAGATCCCCGGCATCTCCCTGGAGTCCAGAAGCCCCCTTAGCATATCGCTCAGATTCACCCCGAGGCTACCAACGGCGGACATGTACATCGCCATTAACGGGAGCTCATCCTCAACCCTCTTCACCCTCATTTTAACCTTGAATATGAGATATGCGATGCCAAGCAGCTTAACTAAGCCGTAAAAACCCACCGCAAAGAAGGGCATGTATATGGGTGGCAGGTGAGTGGCTGAGAAGAGGAGGGCCGCCACCGCAGCTAAGATCCCCAGAAGCTCCACCCTTGCAGCATAGATCCTGGGATCCACGTAGAGCAGTGCTGCCTCTACAAGCCTCCCTATCCTCCTAGAGTATGAGAGGGCGGCCTGAGATGCCCCGGGAACCCTGTAAACCATTGATATGCTTAGGTTAAAAGGCCCTAATAACCTCAAGTTTGGCAGCCTCCTCGATCAAAGCCTTGAGGCTCCCCATCTCAACAGCCCTCTCCAAAAGGGACTTTTGCTCCTCTATAAGCCTCCTGATTCCATCCTCATCCAAACCCCATACCCTCCCCACTTCCTTCAGAACCCTGCTCCTCCTCACAAGTAGGGCAGGGTCAACGGGCTCTCCATACTTATAGACTGTGGTCGGGTTAAGCTCCTCGTCCAGTTCCTCAACCCGGTATAGGACTCTGACGCCCGACCTAATCTCCCTCATCGTGACAAAGCATGAGATGAGCATTAGGAATGCCTTCTCCACGCTGAGCGGCGGGCTCATCAACCGCAGCATTGCTGACCTGGCCGAGCTTGCATGGAAGGTGGTCATCCCGCCGTGGCCGCTTGCAACCGCGTGAACGAGGGCTCTGACCTCACGGCCCCTAACCTCGCCAACTATTAGGAAGTCAGGCCGCCGCCTCCAAGCGAACTTTGTAAGCTCGAAAAGATCTATCTCTGGCGCCGTTCCCTCAATGGTGAGGGTCTTCCTTGAGACCAGCCTGTCCCACTGGGGGTGCCCTATCCTTATCTCGGGCGTATCCTCTACCGTCACTATCTTCCAGTCCATGGGTATCAGCTGGGCAAGCGCGTTCAACAGGGTTGTCTTCCCTGAGGCTGTGGCCCCGATTATTATTATGAAGCCCCTAGCCCTAAGTATGGTCCAGAGATACGAGGCTATCAGGGGGGTCAGGGTATGGTTTCTTAGGAGGTCTATGATGGTCAGGGGCTTCTGGGGGAACTTCCTGATGGTGAAGGTGAAGCCGGTGGGGGTTACCTCCCGCCCATAGCTGACAGCGGCCCTGTGTCCCTCAGGGAGGAGTAGGTCTGATATTGGAAAGGCGGCTGAGACGTGGCTGCGGCCCCTCTGAGCCATCTTCTGAATTATCCCTCTGGCATCGTCCTCGTCCAAAACAATATTGGTTGGCAGCCACCTGGAATGGCTTAAGGCCCTCCGGTGTATCACGAAGACTGGCTGAGAGTAGCCTATAAAGCTCACCTCCTCGACCTCCGGATCCCTGAGTAGGACGTCTATGGGGCCGTACCCAATGATGTCCCTCTTTATGTAGTAGAGGGCGGAGTCGAAGAAGTCCGCGATGACGGATTGTAGGCCCAGCTTCGCCGCGGACTTCCAAAGCAGCTTTTCAAGGTATGTGGTGGGGGGCTCCTCAGCATTCAAGACGTGTTCGGGCTCGACTGAGTAGTATATGTGGCTCATCAGCCTTGCGATGACCTCCTTTTGCCTCTGGGAGAGGTGTGGCTCCCTTGCAACATACATCGTTGGATAGACGGTCACCTTGACCTTCCCTATATAATATTCGGAGATGGGCTTCTCGTCCACTAGGACCACTTCGCCCTCCCCAACCACCTTGACGTCCCTCCAAACCCCGAGCCCGTCTCTCCGCTTCTCCTGCCTAAACCTCCTCGTAATACCTGAGAATAAGTGAGTTACTCCCATAGGCATCACCCTCCATAACAAACCTTAAAACAACACTATCTGGGATCCCCGAGATGCTGACATAGGCGAATGTCTGCATGGTTGTTAGTCTGGATGGAAGGGCGAGTTCGGGGTCCTCAATAACGACGCTCACGTCTCCGTAGCCCGCCATGGCATGGCTTACGGTTATGTTTAACTCGCCAAACCCGTATTTTATTATTGAGACTAAAGCTGTAAATTCCCTGCCATAGTTTACAACGTGTACTCCAGGAGATGCCACTATAGCTGCAGATCGCGGCTGGGTTGACAGGATTTCCATTATAGCGGTTGATTTATTAGCTGGTGGCGCTGCACCTGAAACCATCAACACCAGGTGTTGATAGGAGCGTGTAGAAAGGAAAGGCGCATCGGTATAAAGCGTCAGAACATAGATCCCCGGCGTAGCGTATTCAGAGACGGTTATCTTGAGAGTGTAGAATATCTCAAGCGTGTAGGCTTTAGACCTTACGGTATATGTAATTAACCCTTGATCCAAAGCGCTGTTTGGCGCTATGTGTAGCGTCCTTCCCGGCCCCACAGAGTAGTTCAGATTTATGGTTTCTCCAACCTGGCAGAATGCCATATCCGGGCCGTATAGCACATCTCTGGATATCAGCAACGAGTAGTACCAACCACCCGCCTCGAGTAAGGTTCCGTTAACGTAAAACTCGTAATTTATCTGTACGAGGTGGGGTCTTCCAAAGTCCAAAACCCCAATGGGGCTGGAGGCCTCGAAGACAACCTCCACAGCAACTACTGATCCGGCCCTTACATCGATCTCGATGCTATAGAGAGAGGAGGATAGGTATCTTTCAAAGAGGCTCCCCAAAGTTTCAGGATCAACCTGGTAGATCTTAGCTGTAATCTGTGGGGGCAGAGAAGCCTCAGGCACCCTAACAATTAATGTCCCGGTATAGTTGGAAAGAAAGAGCATTGACGCCCTGGCAGGCTCCCCGACGGCTGTTGCTGAGCCATCCCCTATAGCCACGACTTCTAAGGCATACTCGTACTCTACCTCTAGAGTGCCACCTGGATGAAGCAGAACTGCATTGAATCCGGAAACTTCAGGTAACCCCCATTCCCTGAATTCGGCGATGATCGTATAGTTCTTGTCAAGAACCAGTTCTAATAACGGCAGGCTGCCAGCATATTCACCATTTACAAGCCACCTGTAGAACGTATAATTTTCATTTGCATATGCCCTGACCACGAGCTTTGACCAACGCCTATAAGTGTAGATGCCTGGCGGCGGGCTCGTCGTCCCTCCTTCAATGGGCCTTACAATTATATTCACCACAACATATTCGTCGTTAGCGTTTTTAAATATGGTAAAGACGTTGCCTAACCTAGTAACAACCATAACTGCGTAGGGGTCACGGATCCCTAATATATAGTATGCCTTCTGGCCTGGAAGTATAGAGGCAGATGGTGAGATGTAGTCCGAGACCTGCCCCGACGAGTTGACTATAAGTATCTCCTCCACCACTGAGGCCAAGTGCCAGGAATTCCTTATAACCAGCTCCCAGACCCCATTCCCATTCCTCCTAAGCTCAAGGTCGAGCTTCTCCCGTACCTTAAGGCTGTAAAGCTCGTTGCTAAGCTTTACCGCCTCCTCCCTAGCATGTATCATTGTGTTGTATATGGCGTAGATTGAGAATGAGAAGAGTATGACTGAGAGTATTATAAGGGCCGCTATGACGCCACTTACGCCCCTACTCCCTCGGGAGAACATGCCAGCTAAACACCCCCAGATTAGAGCTAACCAGGTAAACCACCTGGGGGGTTGTGTTGGAATATATGATCACTGCCTGAAGCCCCTTTTCAATCACAGTATCTAGGCTTGATGAACACGGCTTCGGCCCCACTACCTCGACGCTGTGAAGTACGCTCCTCGAAGCCCCCTCATAGCCGCCTTGCAGAAAGCCGATCCAGTAAAGCCTATCCCGGTTTGGAAGCGTTATGAGCATCGTTGCCGTGGAGTTTGACACTAGAATAGAGACGTCCGTACCCCTAACGCTAATTTCAACCGTATTTTCGCTTCCCGGCTGAAGTTTTAGAGATGGGATGCGAGCGATTAAGCTGGGCTTTCCATAAAGAACATTAACGACTCCCTCTGTCACGCTCATCTCCGCGCCATAAATCCACCCCTCATAACCAAAAATAAAGACGGCAATTGAGGTATCGCCTGCTGCTGGGGTTGACGTGAACTTAGCCCTAAATTGAGATCCATACACCCTTCTCCTAACATAACATGACTCAGAATCCTGATAGGCCCCTTCAATCAGCAATCCCTGTCCGATCGACTCAGTGGTGGCATTCTGTGCAGACCCGTAGAGTATGGTTTCGTTGCAGGTTTCCCAACGTTCACTCCAGCCCTCATCAAACACCTCATAGTCAACCCTGGTCCAGTTGAAGGATAGTTCCCCGTAACTGGAAACTCTAAACTCCAGTTCAGAACCATCCTGGCTATATATTTTCTCTACATCAACATTGATGCCACCATAATTATGAACCCACAGGACTATTCCACCAGCATAGATATCAGTATGAACCAGGGTTAACAGCTCAATACTCCTTCTGGCCATCATCTCCTCAGCTTTCGATAGGCTTATCGATCTATGAAATAGGCCTGACAACATAAGTGGGACAAACATAGCTGAGAGGGAAAGGATAAGCGCTATGAGAAGCATAGCAGTGACGATCTGGCTTCCCATAGGTTATCACCTTATAAAAAGAAAAAGAATTATAGTGCTATCACGTCGAACTGGACTGTAAAGGTTTTTGTCACGTCGTCAACGAAGGCGAACTCTACCACAACCACGTAGGTTTCACCCTGCTTGTATGTTCCCGTTGGGTGAGCTACTATCGAGTCGAATGACCATTGCTTTCCTCCGGCTATAGGCTGTTCAGAGAGATTTATCGTCATATTGTTGCCCTGAGGGTCGATAATATATATTTTGACAGGCACCACAGCTGCGGCGCCATCGTTCGAGACTGTGAAGTGGAGAAGGGCGTTGCCTCCCGAGCCCAGAACTCTGAGGCTTTTATCTATCACCACTATGGATGGGCGACTTCCGACGCTCTGGCCCATCGAAACCATATTCCTGTAAACCAGCACAGCTCCTGCAACAGCTACGACTATGAGTAGAAGCGTTGCAATTATCGTGTCAGCACTCCCCCTTCTGCTCCTCAGCAATCTCATTGAAACCCCCAGAAGCTCTTAGACATGAGCATATTTAACAACCGTAAAGATGTGTATATACCCCAAAGTAGCAGCCTCACTGGTGAGGGTACTTGGGGAGAAAGAAACTTTTGGTAATATTGCGGGTGGGGATGAGTTTTGTGGTAGCGGGGGGTGGATTTGAACCACCGACCTCGGGGTTATGAGCCCCGCGGGATAACCTGACTTCCCCACCCCGCTGCCAGAAATTATTATTCTGGGAGTCGTATATAAATGTTAAATTTAACGTTGGGTTTTGCCTCAGCTACCCCAGAATTCGTCATCACCGTTCTGACGCGTGAGACGGTTTCCTCATCGGCATTGATAATTTGGTTGGCCTGACGGTTAAACTTTTTCATGGCATCTTAATGATGATGGGGGCTAACCTATTATATCAGTGCCATGATTAGCTGTTATGTGATACCTGAACAGGTGCTTAAGATTGCTGAGGATATAAGGAGTATGAGGATAAGAGGGGCCGCGAGAATTGGTAGGGCTGCAGCCGAAGCCCTAAAGATAGCGGCGTTAAGCTATGATCCATTAAGACATGGAGATTATACTAGATACATATTAATGGTTTCTGACCACCTTCTTAAGACCAGGCCGACCGCAATAACGCTTCCAAACAGCATCAAGTATGTTCTGAAGCGAGCATTAGCAAAATCAGTGCTTAACCCCGTTGAGGCAACCGTGCAAGCAGCTGAGGAGTTCATAACTAGGTCACTTAAAGCTCAGGAAATGATAGCGTTTTTTGGGGAGAAGATATTAGAGGATGGCCACACGATACTCACCCACTGCAACAGTTCCTCGGTTGTTTCAATAATTGTGAGGGCTCATAATGCCGGAAAGAACATCAGAGTTTATGCTACTGAGACACGGCCCAGGTTTCAAGGGCATATAACCGTCCAGCAGCTCCTCAAGGCCGGAGTTGATGTAACTCTGATAATAGACTCAGCTGTGCGATACTTTATGAAGGATGTTGACTTGGTGTTGGTCGGGGCTGACGCGATAGCGTCTAATGGAGCCGTGGTGAATAAGATAGGGACATCCCAAATAGCCGTTCTTGCAAATGAGGCAGACAGGCCATTCTATGTGGCGGCGGAAACTTATAAGTTTAGTCCAAATACCATGCTTGGCGAACTAGTGCCGATAGAGGAGAGACCCATCACAGAGGTTGTGGATCCGGAGTTCTTGAAAAGGAATCCAGGACTTAAGGTTAGGAATCCCGCGTTTGATGTGACACCCCCCGAGTATATAACTGCGATAATTACTGAAAGAGGTGTTCTGCCGCCTCAGGCGGTTCCACTAATACTTATTGAGGAGTATGGATGGAGCCCTGGAGAGGAGTACGAACTTGAAAAACTTGTTGAGGAGCTTTAAAAGACCCTTCTGCTCCTGACCCTTCTCCGCCTTCTCCTCCAGGTTGACCTATAGCGAATAACTGTCTGGGAACCCATCTTCTTCCTGGTACGCTCCTTAATCTCCACTTCAAAATTGTCAACCTTTAAGGTCGAGCGACACTTTGGGCATCTATATCCGAAGTTCTTTACAACATCCCTTGGGCTCACAATTTTAGATTCCTCATATCTAAGTATTGCGCCGCAGTGGCTACACATGATGATAAGTGCCATTTTACATCCATCATTTAACTTTGAATATAGATAAAAAAGCATTGTTTACACTCTCATTGTAAAAATGTCGGAGGCATGTTTACACTTTAGCTCTAGGGTGATAAATATTTTATGTTGAATGCCAAAATTCCGTTTAACCTAAATGCTCAATCAGGATTGAGAAGAACATAGACAAGGACACTAATAAATACGTGATGTGTAAAGACTGTATTTAGGAGCAAGTGCTATGCGGCCGGAGGTAATGGAACACATAGTTGAGCAACTTAGAGAGGTCGATGGGCTACTTAAGGAGAGGTTGGAAAAGAGGTTTGCAAGCATAGGTATCAACAGAGTAGGCCTAAGCCTGCAGGCATTGTTGCTAGGCACCTTTATAGTTCTGTTATTCGAAGAGCTAAGGAGGAAGTTTCCAGTAATTAATGTGAGAAAGGTCAGCTGGAAATTTATGAGAAGGGTTGGGGATGTTGCATCCAGTAGGAAGAAGAATTATAATAATGCAAGGGCGTTAAGGGACGTGCTTCAAGCCCTCAACGAAACTTCAATGCTTGATGAAGGCGAATTATGGAGGTTATCAGCTACAATATCCATAGTTTCAAAATCTATAATGAGTATGAACGATGGTAATGCTGAAAGTTTTGCGAGAAGCCTCCTAAAAAACCTTGTTGAAAGCTCTGAGGTGAAACTTCGGGGGGATCAATTGAATCGTTTTAAAATATTTGTAAATTTAGAGAGGGAATTAAGTGCTGAAGAGAGCGTCGAGCTTATTAGGAGCGGCATCGAGGCGCTTCCTTTAGGCTCCAGGGAGATGGCCAATAGATACCTATACTATATTGTTAGGGTGTTTGGAATCTGGCCCAACCTACGAAGACATCTCGAGCCGCCAATTACAAGAAGGATGATACGTCCTTTAAGCGAAATTGGGCTCCCTATCAGCATTAAATCATATAAAGCTGATATAGTGAAGCTTGGGAGAAGCATGTTTCCAGAGGATCCAGCAACGATCTCGGCTCTTGACTTGATAGCATCCGTCTGGTGTCGTAAGGAAAGGAAGAGGTGCAAGGAATGCCCATTGTATTTTGCGTGTCCGAGGCTAGGCTAAATCGCCTTGTACCTCCGATACCATTCTTCATAACGCTTTAAAATATCCGGTGAAATGCTGGGTTTACGTGATCTTAACACAGCCTTGAAGTCGTCCATGGTTATAGGCCTTGGCTCGCCCTTTCCACCCCGCCTCTCAAAAAGCTCTCTGATAACCCTCATGTGAGCATCACGGCATACGTCAAGAATGTCGCTCCCAGAGTATCCCCGGGTCATCTCAGCAAGCTTTTCAAAGCTTACCGAAGCATCGATTTTCAAAGGCCTGCTATACATTTTAAACAGCTCAACCCTGGCATTATAGTCCGGTGGGGGAACATAGATCCTCTTCTGAAATCTTCGAATAAAAGGTATATCCAGCCTCCATGGCGTGTTCGTCGTTCCTAAAACATATATCTTCCTCTTATGCCCCTTCTCGAGAAGCCCATCCATCTCCTTCAGGAGCTGCCTTCTCATCCTTATCTCACCACCCACCTCCTGAGAAGCCGTTGAAGCCAAAGCGTCAACCTCATCGATGAGGATTATCACTGGCTTACCACGACGCTCATATTCCCTAGCCTCCCTGAAGATGGCGGCTATATTTCTCTCAGACTCGCCCAACCACTTTGACATTATCGAGGCGGCATCTATATGAAAGATGTATGCATCGATCTCATTAACGACTGCAGCCGCCAACATAGTCTTGCCGCAGCCAGGTGGACCGAAGAGCAGTATGCCGCGAGGCCAGCCAAGAGGAAAGAGGTCAGGTCTCCTTGAAGGATACACTATACTTTCAATTATGCTTCTTTTAGCGTCTTCAAGGCCAACGACATCCTCCCACCTTACATTCGGCTTTTCTCCCTCATCTAAGAGGTATGCAGGTTTGCTGGTTCTTTCATGGGTTGGGGTTGCTGCAACAGCCACCTGGCCACCGGAGCCGCTTTCAAGCATTAGGATCTCAAGCTGCTTTATCCTCTCTCTAATATCTGCTATCTGGCGTCGATAAGTCTTGCTTAGAGGATGCCTAGGATAAAGGTCTATGTGGGCCTTAAGTATCTCTGCAACTTTGTTATAGTATTTTATGGCGAGCTTATAGTTTCCACCATTCTCACTCCTCTTTGCCAGCTCCATGTTTTTCTGAGCTAGCCTTCTCAACTCCTCACTTGCCCACAATGCTCCTCACCACTAGAAGGTGGGTTTATGTTTGAACGGACTTGAAGCGCCCCACTTTAACGAGCCTGTTGATGGCATCTAGAACCTCCTTGGTGCTCACCCCCAGATGATCGGCACACTTCTTTAAATCTATTACTCCCTGATGATCGATGGCCCACTGGTAGACCATTTCATCTATTCTGCTGGAAGGCTTTTCGATGCTTACCGTTATTTTGTCTACAACCTTTACCTTGTCCTCCTCCCTTACAGTAGAGGTCCCACCCACCGCGATTGCCTCAGCCACCCTTAATTTCCTCTCAGGGATCTTATCCGCAACCGGTGTGGCTGGAGCCTCAGTCTTAAACTTCGCAACCGTCATTGCTTCCTCCAAAACCCTCTGTACACTGGGATCCTCTCTTAACACCTCCCAGTCAAATGCTTCAAGGCCAGGCTGTACCCCCAGCATCTCAGTGGCCTTCATGACTATCTCGTCAACGCTAACCCCGAGCATCTGTCCGATCTCCGAGAGGTTCCTCATGTTTGCAAGCATGTTTACTATCATTCTGAGATCATCAGGCGCCGCATACTCCTCAATCAGCTGAACGGTCTCAAGCCTAAGCATGACTGCCTCAAGCTCGAGACTTGCATTATTGATCTTCTGAAGCCATCTCCTCACAACTGCAACTTCATTAGCGTATCTAAGTGCTCGGTCTGAATCCCCGACCTTCCTTGCTTCAACAACCCTTCTGAACAGGTCCTTCTCCCTTGAGGCAAGCCTAAGCCTAGCCTGCTCTAATTTGTTAAATATAAGCCTGAGCTTAAACATCAGGTTTTTAAGCTGCTCCTTTAATGGAGGTTTCCTTCTAAATACTCCGAATATCAGTTTTCCTCACCCCCAGCTAAAAACTTACCCTAACAACTGAGGGTGCCTCCTCGCCAGAGAGCATCTCCTTAACCTTCTCAAGGTACCTGGAGAGTATCTCCTTCTCGGCTCCTAGCCTATCATACACGGCGTTGAGCTCTTTAAGAGCCGCTCCCCCCTGCTCAGCTGTAAGATCACCAGCCTCCATCTGTATCTTAACATGCAACTTTATCTCCTCCAACCTCTCGATCGCGCTCTCCAACTCCTGCAGCCTGGTTTCTAGCCTCTCAGCTAAGGCTTCGGCCTTAGACTTCAGCTTCTCATAGGATGAGAGGAACTGTTCGTACACCTTTTCAGCTATTTCAGCCCTAACCTCTCCAGCTTCTTTAAGCTTGATTAGGGCCGAGAACCTCTTGTGAGCCGCCCAGTAAACCCTCTCCAACCTCCTGAACTCCACAGAAAAATATGAGAGGACGGTCACACCCTCCCCCTTAACCTCGATCATCTCCATCGAGTATTCTTCTGCCTCCCCAGCAGTGCCAGCGACTACGATTGATTTAACATTTCCAAAAACATCCGTTGTGAATCCAATTACCTTGCCTAAAATACCGCCATACTCATCCGCCGCCGGCATTCCTAAAAGCCTAGCGGCGTCGTAGGCCTTCAACTAGATGCACCCCCTAATCGCTGAGTAGGCTGGACTCCCCTGTGTACTCCTTCTCAAGCTCGGTCTTCTCGCTCTCCTGCAGCTGTGCTAGCTTCTCCGCCTCCCTCAGTATCTGGTATGCCTCCTCGTCTACTAGTGGCTCACTTCCACTAACTCCCTCAGGCAGGGTCTGCATTATCACCTCATTGAGGATCTCGCCGATATAGGCGAACTCCTGCTCGGCCTCAGGTATGATCTTCTTTATGTGCCTGCCTATAGTGGAGACCACCTTGGCGGCTGGGCCGACATAAGTTAGAGCATCGCCGACCATCAAGTACGTCTCAAGCCTTAGTATTACTGATTCAAGGGCGTTCTTGCTGCTGAGGATAACCTTGACAACCTTCCTTATGTTGGCAACCTCGGTTGCTATGATCTTAGCCCTCTGAAGATCGCCCCTAACATAGGCCTCTACAATCCTGTTAAAGAGCCTTCGGTCCCTCTCAGCCAACTTCCTGTACATCTGCTCGAGCTTCGCAGACTGTATCCTTAACCTCCTTATGGCGTCTTCGATAGCCACCCTTATGGGCGGGGGAGGCTGGACCGCCCCCTTAATCTTCTCTCCAAAAGGCTCCTTTGTTGGCGGATTCCATTTTTCCGGGAAGCTCTTACCCATACCTCTCACCCTTATCTAAGGCAATCCTTCAGAATATAAGGCGGGGTTTCAAAACGCCATCTACACATGTATCCAGCCTTTACTACAATATTCGCAACATAGCCACAAACATTTACGGGGAGGCACGGTAAGAAACTATTTAAAAGCCAATCTCCCAAAGCTCGCCGCTACATCCCTTAAGCCATCAAGAAATATGCTGCGGAGCCTTAACGCCTCCTTCGAAACCCCCTTTTTAAGCCTCTCTACCCGGTAGGAGAGCGGAGGATGAGTGTCGAACCATCTAAACCATCCAATAAGCCTGCGCAACGGTTCTGAGTCGTTAACGAACTTCCTTCTTTCTATTAAGCGGAGGGTCTCGATAAGGCTTCTTAAACAACCGCTCCTATAGGCCGCTGTAAGGTCAGCTCGAATCTCTAAGAATTTAATTATAAAAAATAGAATCGTAATCGACACGGGCATGTATATGAGTCCTAAGATTATAGGCATATTGACGATAAATGCTATTCTTAGTAGATATTCAAGGGAGATTAACGAAAATATGAGCTGTGGATCCATGTTAACTATATGTGAGAATTCATGGGCTAGAACGGCTTTCAGCTGCTTTTTGTCAAGCATAGAAGCCAGTCCAACAGTGACAGCTATAGCGGAGCGTCCCGGAAGAAATGATGCGGCGGCGGCATTTGGTGTTGCTGTGTTTATGATAACCATCCGGGGCGCCTTAATACCAAAGTCCTTAGAGAGCTCCGTGAGAATAGAGTACATATCCACGGCCTTCGACTTGATAAGGATTACATCATCTAAAAAGCCGTATGAGCCTAATACTTTCAGAACCTCGTCTAAATCTATCTTTCCATTCCTTAAAGCCCTATGGAATATTTCGCCTTTTATCTTTTTTCTATAATTTAAAACAGTATTTAATATTTTATTAAATTTATTACTCCTAACGACAAGTTCAACTATAAACAACTTTCTGTTATGCTTAGATATCT
>WAQG01000115.1 GCA_015520395.1 Candidatus Geoarchaeota archaeon | reverse complement strand
ACTTCAGGGCCCTATAAACGATTCTCCCACCACTCCTCCTACCCTCAACCAGTCCCCTATTCTCCAGGTAGTCAAGGTAGGATAACGTCTGCCTCAGCTTGACCATGAGGATGATGTAGCCCACCGGGGTTTCGAGGCTGGTCTCCCCGAACACCCCGGTCAACAGCTCGTAGACCGTCATCTCCCTGGCCCTAAGCATCTCCAAGGCCCGCCGAACCTCACCCATATACCTCTGCTCAAGCCTGAGGGAGGCCTCCACGGGGTTGGTTATCACCGGGCCATGCCCTGGCATAAGCCTGTTCAGACTGCTATCCCGGATCCTTTTTAGCGACTTGAGGTAGGCGTCGAGATCGATTGCAACGGGGCCCCCACCCAGGAGGATGATGTCCCCGCTGAACCCAATGTCGCCGTAGGTGTAGGTCACACTGCCCCTGCTGTGTCCTGGGGTGTGCAACGCCCTTATCCATGCGTCCTCCAGGGGCCAGGCCCCGTATCGAAACGTTTCGAAGTCCTTTGGGGTTTCAGCGAACCTTAATATATAATCCTTATACGACCTTATTGCATCCCTCAGCCCTCCGGGGATCCCAAACTCCTCAGCATGACCTATGAGAAAACCCACTTGATCATTAAGGTATGCCTGGTAGTCCGCAACCCGATCGGCGTCGTCCTCATGGACGTAGGCGTCAGCCCCGCTGGCCTCCTGTATCCTCCTTAGGAGTCCCCAGTGGTCGACATGGCCATGCGTTATCAGAACCCTGTCGATCGCCGTTATGTCTAAACCCATGCTTCTAAGCCCGGATCTCAGGGAGGCGTAGGAAACCCCCTGGAGGGGCCCCGTATCTATCAGCGTGATGTCCTCGCCTAGGATAAGGTAGACGTTAACCGGGTTAAAAGGCATAGCAGTACTTACAACGAGCTGCTCGACCCTAGACATCACCACATCACTCCACTAAAGCCAGCACTCATAAATGTCTCACATCCACATAGAAACCGCACATCTGACTACGGAGTCCGAAACACCATCTGCCACCGGACTTCCCAATAAGGCCCAGATCCACCAGTTTCTCAGGATTCCGATCAGCGTGTTGCCCAGTATTCCTCCAAGACTTCCTTTGACCATAAACAATGTTGCGACTCCTCAAGGGCGACGGTCTTCAAAGCCCACTATACATTGGCCTCTGCAGTCAAGATAGACTATTTGCTTATTTGAGCACTTGGGATATTTTGGTAACTGTAGAAACCTATAGATTTATGTGCTGTTTCATTCATAGTGTTTCTTGTAGGAGCTATCATGGGCTTGGTTGCCCGATGAGGGCGCCTCCCGTAAGGCGGGCCCAGTGGTGCCCGCCGATGCAGCCCCCAATGAACCACCGATAGAAATGAGGTGGATAAGGGGGAAGCCCGCGCAAATTCCCAAAATTTCCCAAATACCCAAAAGACAAAGCACGGGCAACCACATATCTTACAAGAAGCTTATTCAGCGTTATAGAGATAAGATTTTGACGTAGTTTCCTCAGACTCATAACCAGTCAGCCAGTATCACCACTCTCCACATTATGGAAGCCATTGCTTCCCTTTATGGCCCGGGACTTAAGTAAATAAACTAAACACCCCTTAGTATTCATAAAGTCCTTTTAAGCATTGGGCTTGCCCGATATTTGTGCCAGCACCGCCTGGTGGAGTCTTTCTAGGAGCTTCTTCCTGTCCTCCATGAGCACAACATCGCTGTAGCCATGGGTCACTATCCCGTGTGCGAATGGCGTTGGTATCGGGGTGGGGCCGAAGAACTCGACCTTCACCTTCCCCTTTTCAATCCACCTCAGGTACTGCTCGGCGGCCTCCACGTCCATCTTGTCCTCTAGGATCTCCCTGTAGGCCTCCTTGAGGACGGGGAAATCGGGGATATCCCTGACCACTGAGAGCAGGTTCTGTGCGTTTAGCTGAAGCCTATTGACGCTCTTCTCGGCATCATAGTATCTTCTAAGTATCATGAAGGATCTAACTGCACAGTGCCTGAATATCCTTGCCAGGAGCTCGGTGTGCTGGAGGGCTTTTATGAGTACGTCCCTTAGGTTCTCTGAGTTAAGTTTGCCCACAAGCTCCCTGGGATCGAGGCGGGCCCGCCTTGGGAACGTGAGCATGAAGCCGTTATCCGTGATCGTGACCCCAACACTCGCCCTGGCCATCTTGGAGGCTATGTAGCCATAGGCCCTTCCCAGAGCCGAGTTCCCCCTACGCCCTATGAGGCTGTGAAATATCATGTTCCACCTGTCCCCCTCATCGAAAACCTCTATGAGGAGGAGCTTGTCTGAGGGGACTAGGCCGTTCGTGAATAGTATCTGTTCCATAAAGTAGTTGTATATGGACTCGGCGGCGTGTCTCTCAAGCCTATACCTCCTCATAAGCCACTTGAGAACCCTCTCCTTCGGCCACTTCCTGATCCTCTCGGCAACCAGCCTCCTAAACCTCGATACAAGTATGGCGGAGTCGAAGGATAGGGGGAGCATCTCACTAAACCACGTGGGGACTGTGGGCCTCTGGCCGGTTGCTGGCCTGACGATCGCCGTAGTCCCCCTGCTCCTCAGGAACTCGTAGGTTCGGCCCCCCAGCACAAATATGTCTCCGGGCGTCAGTATCTGCAGGAAGGCCTCCTCGAGGAATCCTATGAACCTTCCATCCCTGCTTCGAACCTTGATCTTCGCCTCGTCCGGTATCGTGCCGCTGTTCAGGAAGTATATCATCCTGGTGTTCTTCCCCCTGCGTCCAAAGACACCCTCCTTCTCGTCAAGCCATATCTTGGCATATACGTTATGGCGCTCCATCCAACTATGCTTCCCAGCCAGGTACCTGAGGACGGAGAGGAAGTCGTCGAAGGGCAGATCCCTATAGTTATAACTTCTCCTAACAAGCCTATAGGCCTCCTCAACACGCCACTTCCTCTCAAGGGCCATGCCAACCAGGTGTTGGGCCAGGACATCCAGCGCGTTCCTGGGAATCCTAACCCTATCAATCCTCCTCTCCATGGCGGCCTTGGCGAGCACCGTGCACTCCACCAGGTCGTCCCTGTCGACAACTATAAGCCGACCCTTGCTGACCCTGCGTAAACGGTGCCCCGACCGCCCAACCCTTTGAAGGAGCCTGCTGACGCTCTTAGGGCTGCTGAGGAGGACAACCATGTCTATGTAGCCTATGTCTATCCCTAGCTCAAGGCTGGTCGAACAAACGACGGCGCGGAGCTGCCCCCTCTTAAGCCTATCCTCGACATCCAGCCTTATGCTTCGGCTCAGGCTGGAATGATGAGCCTCAACCTCATCGGCATCAATGATCCCGTTATCCTTAAAGGCTTGGCGAAGCTTGTAGACCACCCTTTCCGTGGAGCTCCGCGTGTTTGTGAAGACAAGCGTAGACCGATTCTTCTCTATGAACTTGGCGAGGGTTCTGTAAATCGCCTCGTTGATCTTGTCGGCTGGCGCCGACATCATATCCCTGACCGGGACAACAACCCTTATGTCGAAGGGCTTAGCGAACCTGGCGTCAACTATCCTACATCCCCTAGGGCTACCGTCCTCGTTAAAGCCTACAAGATAGAGGGCCACCTCCTCTAAGGGAGCAATGGTCGCACTTAGGCCTATCCTGACGAGCCTGCGCCCCGCCAGCTCCTCCAACCTCTCCAGTGAAAGACTAAGGTGAACCCCCCTCTTACTGCTGCATAACTCGTGAATCTCATCAATAATCACCCACCTGACACTTCTGAGCCTCTCCTTAAACTTGGGCGCGGCCAGCGCTATAGCGAGGCTCTCGGGGGTAGTTATGAGTATGTGGGGCGGATTCCTAAGCATCTTCTGCTTCTCACTCGACGTCGTATCGCTGGTTCTCACAGCAACCCTTATCTCAGGCAGCTTGACCCCCATCTCGCCTGCAACAGCCCTTATACCCCTGATCGGCTCGATGAGGTTTTTTCTCATATCGTTGTTCAGAGCCCTCAGAGGGCTAACATAGACAACATAGATCTCATTTTCCAAAGCTCCCTCCTCGCCAAGACGGTAGAGCTCGTCAAGAAGGGCGAGAAATACTGCTAAGGTCTTCCCCGTGCCCGTTGGCGAGGAGACCAGGACATTACAGCCCCTCTTAATCTCAGGTATCGCCAGCCTCTGGGGAGGAGTGAAGCTCCCAAAAGTGCGGAGAAACCACTCCCTAACATAAGGCCTAAGCAGCCCCAAGACCTCCCCATCATTAGGCTCACTCGAAACCACTGTTACACCGTTGCAACCCATGCCCAAAAACAATACTCTAATCTAGATATAAGCGCAACTCAAGACGACATTTCCAGACAGCCTGAGGCCGCCTAGAGGGGTCTAAGAGCCTCCCTAGCCATCTCTATGAGGCGGCGGGCAGACCTTATCTTAGCCCTGGCGCTCACCCTCCTCCCAGATCTTAACGCCTCCTCAGCCTCCTCGAGAAGCCTCATAACCCTCTCATAACGGCCCCTGGCCCTTGAAACATCCCTGCCCTCCTCAGCCAGAAGCTCTATCTCCTCACCCAGTGAGACGGCGTCCGCATAAACCTCTTCAAACTCGCCCTCAAGGGCTCTAAGCTCCTCGGCCTCCTCAACCTCCCTCTCCCTACGCCTCATCTCAGCCTCCCTGAGCTCCGCCTCAACATTCCTCAACACCTCCGCAAGGAGCCTCGAGAAATCGGTTGCCTCGTTCATAGCTGTGTTAAACCCGTCAAGAAGCCCGTAGGCCCCTCCCGCAGCTGCGCCCGACAGTACGTCAAGGAGCCGCTCCCTATCGCCGCTTATCAGGCTGCTTGCTATCCCTGCAAGCCCACCACCCATTATCGCACCCAGTATCCCCTTCCTAACGATCCCCCCAGCCTCAACCTCGTATATCACATTTATGTCGTCGCCAGCGGGTGAGGCGGCAAGACTCCCGGTCTCATCCTTGTACTTTACCTTCATCCTTACAAGCTGTGGGCCCACCTCCTGATCCGTAATAGCGGTTCCCCTAAGCGCCAGATTATTCCTCAGCTTCTTGACAAACTCCTCAAAATGGCTAGCCAGCCCCTCTATATGATAGTGAAACCTCGAAGCCTTATACTTCATAAAGCCCCACCCGGCTGGAAACGAGGATTAATGGTTAATTAGCTTTATTCACAATTGTTCTATGCCAATGCCACTTCATGGAAATGCTCATCCAAATACTTTTCAACTGGTATTACATCTCACGATCCATAATAAATCCATTATACGATCTTAGACCAAGATAAAAAACGATAAGGATTATAACAAATTATGTAGCTGATATTTAAGAGTCTTT
>WAQG01000114.1 GCA_015520395.1 Candidatus Geoarchaeota archaeon | reverse complement strand
CCTAATGTGAACACCAGGTAGTTTCGACGCCTCCTTCATAGTACATAGCCATTCCATATCTGCCTACCAAATATTACATATACCTATCAAACATTCAACAGTTACGCTAGGCAAAACATTAGTTTAGTGTGACGGACGCATCGTGTTGCGTTGGTATGGCATGGTTATTGGATTTCCTGAGCAGCGTTATGACAGAGTTATAAGCGTTAAAGCTATAGCAAGATAATCTGTGGTGTTCGCCAGAGGTGGAGTTTATGGTTGCCGTTAGGGTTGAGGGGGTGCGGAAGTCATATGGTGAAGTTGAGGCTGTTAGGGGGGTTAGTTTTGAGGTTTTAGATGGTGAGCTTTTTGGGCTCCTTGGGCCGAATGGCGCTGGGAAGACGACACTTATGCGGATGATCGTTGGAATATTGCCGCCGGATGAGGGGAGGATAGAGATTAAGGGCATTGACGTTTGGCGTTCGCCGAAGGCTGTAAAGAGGATCATAGGTTATTCGCCGCAGGAAAACGTGGCTTATAGCGATCATACAGGCTATGAGAACTTGATGTTCTACGCTGGGCTTTACGGGATCCCTAGGGGTGAGGCAAGGAGGAGGGCCAAGGAGCTGCTCGAGCTGGTGGGCCTTTCCGATGCGGCGAATAGGCGTGTTGAGACTTATTCGGGAGGGATGAAGAGGAGGCTGAACTTGGCCATTGCTCTGGTCAACGATCCGGAGGTGCTTATTCTGGATGAGCCGACGACGGGCCTTGACCCCAGGGTTAGGAGGGAGGTCTGGGATGTGCTTCTTAAGCTTAGGGGGGAGGGGAAATCCATCCTTATGGCTACCCACTATATGGAGGAGGCGGAAGCCCTGAGCATGAGGGTTGGGATAATGGATGAAGGCAGGATAGTTGCCCTGGACAACCCGGAGGAGCTTAAGAGAAGGGTTGGGCTTCGATCGGTGATTGAGGTTGAGATTTCGGGGGAGGGGAACCCCATACCCATCCTCTCCGAGTTCTCGGCGGATGGCAAGGTTCTTTCCAGGGACCGCGTCTACAGGGTTTATACCATGGATCCTGAGGGAGACGTGCCGAGGCTCGTCTCGAGGCTGGCTTCAGCCGGGTTCAAGATAGTGAGGGTGAGTGTGGAGGAGCCAACCTTAGAGGACGTATTTCTCAAGCTGACCGGTAAGAGGCTTGGGGAGGAGGTGTAAGAGGTGGGGGCCATACTCTCTATCATGGTAAGGGATGTGAGATCGACCTTCAGGAACAAGATGACCGCCTTCTGGACCCTTGTATTCCCGATAATGTTTCTTCTACTGGCCGCCTACCTCTGGACGCCCCAGGATTCGCTTCCAATGACCGTTAAGGTTGGGGTGGTCAGCCTTGATGAGCCTGGGAACTTTCCAGTCAACTCGAGCCTAACGATCAAGGTGATGGGTGAGGTTGAGTACAAGGGGCGGAAGCTCTTTGAGATCAGGGAGTATGCTGGTCAGGATGAGGGGCTTAAAGCGGTGAAGAACGGGACTATAGACGCCCTTATAGTTTTCCCCGAGGGGTACTCTAGGAATTTGACCTACGGCTTTCCAGCCATAGTTAGGATCTACGTTAATAGGGCCGACGTCCAGAAGTCCCAGGTAACAACGGCGATACTGACGGGCTTCATCGACCGGTTTGGTGAGGAGATCGGCCTTAGGAGAATAGGGTATGCGCTTAACTATATACCACCTCAGGCAATGGGGAACGTGACCAGGGAGCAGATAGAGCTGTGGATGAGGGGCTTTGTTAAGCCCATCAACGCCACTGTGGAGGAGATTCTTCCCGAAACCCTGATGACCAGGGCTAGGGTTCTGGGCTGGCATGTGCTAGCAATGATAGGTGTGGAGATCCTCTTCACAGGCATGATATCTGGAGCCGTTATGATTGTTGAGGAGAGAGACAGAGGGACGCTTCCAAGGCTCCTCTCGGCCCCCATCTCGCCGTGGTCTATACTTATAGGCAAAACCATGTCGGTTCTCGTCATACTGGGGATATCGGCCATCCTGGTCTCCCTGGTTGGCGTCTTTGGCCTCGGCGCCGAGCTGCCGTTAAACCCTCTTAACCCACTGCATCTACTATCCATAGCGCTTATCTTTGTGGGAGGGATCTCCTCGATTGGAATAGGGCTTATAATCTCGATCTTTGCGAAGACCTCGGATGCGGCTTCGGGCATGGCCAGTGCCTTCTCGTGGCCCCTCATGTTTCTGACCGGCATAGTAATCCCAAAGTGGCTTCTTCCCGAATGGATGAGAAGCCTGGCAGGGGTGTTCCCCGTCTCAGCCAGCATCGAGGTTATGCGGGGGATACTTGTCTACAACTGGGGCATCAGTCAAGTGCTGCCAAGCCTGCCAACAAT
>WAQG01000113.1 GCA_015520395.1 Candidatus Geoarchaeota archaeon | reverse complement strand
TCATATTTATGTATTCTGCCCCAGACCCACTTGGTGACGTCGTCGCCAAGCTTCCCGCTGAGCTTCGAGACGGCCACCTTAAACGTCTTCAGGAGGAGGACCGGCACCTTCTCGCCCAGCAGCTCCTCCCTGCCCTCATCGATCAGGTACTCGACGATCTCCAAGGGGATGTCCCTCGGCGGCTCGCCCTGGTATATCCTGCGGCTCACCTCCCTCCTAAGCTCCTTTATCCATGCATCGAATATCGTCGGGCCCTGCTGGTCAGGCATAGCCTCCCTGTCCCACCCAAGTAGAACCTCCATGGCATTCATCTCGACCGGGCTTAAGGCAACCCCATAGTCGCCAGCCCTTTCATAGGCCTCCTTGAGGAGTGGGATGAACTCGTCTGCCGCCAGGACGTACACGTCGTTCTGGATCCTTATGAAGTCCTCGACGCTGAGCTTCCCCGCCTTGATCCTCTCCTCCAGCATTTCTGTTATCCTCTCAGCCCTAAACCTGTCGGCCCACCCGTAGCCCAGGTAGTAGGGGTAGCTGGGGGGCACAGGCATGTTGTTAGCCGTTACGACGTAGTGTTTCGGCGGGTTTACCACGTGGGGTATCTCCTCGAAGGGTATGTAGCCAACCCACTCGCCCTCCCCCGCGCTCCCATTCATGGGCATGTAGGGCGCACCGCCCTCCCTTATGGGATACTTGCCGGCAGCCCAGTAGGCTATGTTCCCATCTACATCAGCGTAGACAACGTTTTGGGCTGGGACATGGAAGTACCTGAGCGCCTCCTCAAACTCCCTAATGTTCCTAGCCTTGTTCATCAGGTAGAGGGCCTTAAACTCTAACGTCGGCCCAAGGCCAGTCCACCTGAAGGCGAGCCTCTCCCCATCCCTCACTATGAGCGGCCCGTGAACGGTGAAGTTCAGTTTTAACGGCCTCCACTCGATCCTTCCCCCCATCCTGACACCTATCCTAACCTCGATGCTCTCAACCTTTCTGACCTCGCCCTTATATACGTAGTGGTTCTTGTCGACAAACTTGTAGTAGTAGAAGTCTATGACGTCGGCGCCGACATTGGTGAAGCCCCATCCCAGCCGCTCATTCCTCCCAATGACTATAACTGGGACCCCTGGGAACGTCACACCCCTAACATTGAGGCTCCCATCCCTAACCACAAGGTGCGCCTCATACCAGACCGGCGGCACCGTGAGCTGGAGGTGGGGGTCGTTGGCCAGCATCGGGACGCCCGTCTCAGTGAGAGAGCCGTCAACAACCCAGTTGTTGGAGGCTTCAAGCGAGGTCAGGGAGGATGCCTCCCTCGTGTAGAGGGATGCCCAGGCGAGGATGGAGTCGAAATCCGGGATCTCGCGGTGCTTCACCGGAGTCTCAAGCCTAACCCCAAGGCCCAACTCCTCCTCGCTAAGTATTGTTAGGGTATTAGGCCTTGTTAAGAGACCTATCTCCTCCAGTATCTTAGGCCCCCTGGCCTTGACCAGCTTCCCAACTGCCAGATCCGAGAAACTCCCGGTCAAGGACCAGCCTATAAGCTTACCCACAACAAGGGAGTCCTCAGGCCCCCACCATTCAGGCCTGACCCCGAGAACCCTGTACTCGAGGGGCAGGGGACCAGTGCTTATGTAGGCATTCACGCCCATCGCGAAGACGCCTACTATCCTCTTAAGGTTGGGGTCAAGGGCCTTATAGGTCTCCTCAGCAGCCTTCCACAGGCATATGGACCTGTAGAAGACGTCGCTTTCATAGGCAGCCTCCCCGAAAAGCTCAGCCAGCCTTCCTGAGGCCAGCCTCCTTACAAGGTCCATCTCCCAGAGCCTGTCGCGGGCCTGCACGTATCCAAAGGCGTAGTAAAGTATCTCCTCGTTGTCCGCATAGATGTGTGGAACACCCCATCTATCCCAGTAAACCTCGGCGGTGCCGGTTATCCCCGGCGCTTTTATCTCCATATAGCCCCTATGAACCGAGTCGGCGATTGTCGGCCAGAACGCCCCGTTGTAAACGTCGAGGAGGCCTACTGGCAGAACCGTAAACCCAACAGCAGCAACTACTATAATCAGGATGACCGATGCTACGAAGATGATGACTCCCCGCTTACCCATAATTTAACATCTAGGTTACATGGGAATATTACTGTTACCCTCTCTGGCAGGCGTTGTCGTTGGCTAGGAGAGGGGCCCCTCCTTGATTATATCCTTGACGTACTTCCTTATCTCCTCCTCCCTCAACACCCTCCTAAGTATCTTGCCGACGGCGCTCTTCGGCAGCTCGTCCCTAAACTCAACTATCCTCGGGTACTTGTAGGCGGCCAGCCTCTCCTTAGCCCACCGCTTTATATCCTCCTCTGACACCTTGCCCTTGTACTCCTCCTTAAGCACAATGAAGGCCTTTATCTGCTCGCCGACCTCCGGGTCAGGGACGCCTATCACGGCAGCCTCCTTGACGGCAGGGTGCTGGTAGAGAACCTCCTCAACCTCCCTTGGATAGACGGAGTAGCCCTTGTACTTTATCAGGTCCTTCTTCCTATCGACGATGTAGAAGTAGCCCTCCTCATCCATCTTTGCTATGTCGCCCGTCCTCAACCATCTGTAGCCTCCTAGCTCGAAGAAGACCTGCTTATTCTCCTCCGGCCTCTTATAGTACCCCTTCATGACCTGGGGACCGCTTATAACCAGCTCACCAACCTCGCCCACGGGGAGAAGCTTGTTTTCGTTTATGTCGGCTATCGCCGCCAGCGTGTTGGGGACCGGGACGCCTATGGAGCCGGGCTTATACTTGCCGTATATCGGGTTAACGTGGGTCACGGGGCTCGTCTCGGTTAGGCCATAGCCCTCCCTCAGCC
>WAQG01000112.1 GCA_015520395.1 Candidatus Geoarchaeota archaeon | reverse complement strand
TTGAGCATAGTTTCCTCATCAATATCAATCCTCCCAATGTACATCCCATACCTTCTCCCCATATCAATTGTTGGCGTCTCAATATTCGCTTTTACAGGTTATATGAGTGCCAGAAGGCTCTAATTTAAGATTTAAATCTCCCAGCCAGGAATCAGAGGTTGGTGTTTCAGATGCCAAACATAGCCGTGCTGACTAAACTGTCTCTAGATGTTGATGCCCTGAGGGCTGAAGGCGAGAGGCTGGTTCTGGAGACGGCGCCACTCAAGATAAGCGATGGCGACCTTAATGCCATTGAGGCTGCGGTGCGACTGAAGGAGGGGGCTGGGGGGAAGGTCTACCTTCTTTCGGCGGTCACGTGGGGCCCCGTTGATAGGAGGCGGAGGGAGGTTGGGGAGGCTTTGAGGAGGGGGCTTGCCATGGGCGCTGACGAGGCATACTCTGTAGTCGACGAGGACCTGGAGGGGGCTGGGATAGATGTTGTGTCCCGGGTTCTGGCCAAGCTTATAGAGGGCCTAGAAAGCGTTGATCTGGTTTTGTCGGGTGAGGGAAGTATCGATGGCTTCTCTATGGTTGTGCCGGGCCGGGTTGCTGCGCTGTTAGGGTGGCCCTATATACCCTACGCCCTAGGCGTCAGGATCGAGGGGGATAGTGTGATAGCTGATCTCAGTTTTGAGGAAGAGGTTTTGACCGTGAGGGCGAAGTTGCCAGCGGTCATCTCGGTAACCCGTGAAATAAACACTCCAAGGATACCAACACTACGGTCGATCCTCATGGCTAGGAGGAAGACCATCAAAACATTAAGCTTGGGGGATCTTGGGTTGGAGGGCTTGAAGTCAAGGGTGGTTGTTGAGGGCTTGAGTGCCCCGAGGCTTGAGAGGAAGGGCGTGTTCATTAGGGGTGAGACGGTGGAGGAGATGGTTGAGAAGCTGATAGACGCCCTGAGGGGTGAGGGTGTGTTATGAGGGCGCTTATAGTTCCCTTTAGGTCTGAGGAGGTTTCAGGGCTCGTCGGATTTGCCAGGAGCCTCGCCGGATCGGTTAGCGGGCTGGCCATGGACAAAAGGGTGGAGGCTGTCTTGGCGAGTTATGTTTCAAGGATCTATGTGGTTGAGGGTAGGGTTTGGCTTGACGGGTTGGCTAGTGTAGTGGCTGGAGTTTCGGATTTGGAGACCATTGTAGTGTTGCCAGCGAGCAAGTCTGGGCATGTCGTAGCTTCGCTGGCCTCCCAGCTCATGGATGCGGCCATCATCACAGGTGTAACGGGTGTCAAGGTTGATGGAGAGGTTGTTTTAGAGAGGCCTGTTCTCAGCGGCAAGGGTTTGGCCAGGCTTAGGTTTGAACCACCGCTTGTTGTAACTGTTCAGCATGGTAGATTCAGGGCCGAGCCCAGGGAGGCCGCCGTTGAGCGGGTTCCCGTGAAGGCTGAGGGAGGGGTTGTGGAGCTTCTTAAACGTTCTGAGAAGCCCAGCGCTGCGAGGGGTTTGGAGGTTGCTGAGAGGATCGTGGCTGTTGGGAGGGGCTTGAGATCTAAGGATGACCTGGGGATGATTGAGGAGCTTGCCGCCGTTCTTGGGGCGGAGATTGGGTGTAGCAGGCCCGTGGCTACGGATCTAAAGTTCCTGCCGGAGGATAGGTGGATAGGGCTTTCCGGCAAAAAGGTTTCTCCGAAGCTTTACATAGCTTTAGGAATATCGGGGCAGCCTCAACACATAGCTGGCATTCTGGATTCCAAGGTGATAGTTGCGGTTAATACGGATGAGAATGCGCCGATAACCAAGTATGCGGACTACATACTTGTGGCGGACCTTTACAAGGTTGTGCCCGAGCTCGTGAGGCAGCTGAAGAAGAGCTAGGCTAAGACACCTCTTTTTCATTTAAGCCCAAATTCTTTTACGCCGTGGCTCGGACATTATTTTGAGAGGAGAGGCTCATGGACTTAGAGAAGCTCTATGAGGAGTGGAAAAGGGAGGTTCTCGAGAAGTTCATCGAGCGTAGGCCTGAGAGGGCCAAGGAGTTCAAGACACTCTCTGGAATAAAGCTGAAGAGGCTCTATACACCCCTCGACCTCAAGGATTGGAGGTATGAGGAGAAGCTCGGATTTCCCGGCAGCTACCCCTTCACCAGGGGCGTTTACCCGACCATGTATAGGGGGAGGCTCTGGACATTTAGGCAGTATTCGGGTTTCGGCTCCGCCGAGGAGACCAATGAGAGGTATAGGAGACTTCTTGAGTCCGGGCAAACCGGGCTGAGCGTTGCCTTCGATCTTCCAACCCAGCTGGGCCTCGACCCCGACCACCCGCTGGCGTATCCCGAGGTTGGGAAGGTCGGGGTTTCCATCCCAACTTTGAGGGAGATGGACATACTGTTCTCGGGGATACCCATGGATAGGATAACGACCTCGATGACGATTAATGCCACAGCAGCGGAGCTCCTCGCCATGTACATCCTCGTTGCAGAGTCCAGGGGCGTTGATAGATCTGTGCTGGGCGGCACCCTCCAGAACGACATATTGAAGGAGTATGCAGCCAGGAAAAACTACATATATCCACCCGAGCCATCCATGCGCTACGCAACCGACATAATAATGTATACCGCCAGGTACATGCCGAGGTGGAACCCAATAAGCATAAGTGGCTACCATTACAGGGAGGCTGGGGCAACGGCTATCGAGGAGCTAGCACTGACTCTTGCGGACGGGATAGAGTATGTAAGAAGGGTTGTTGAGCGTGGAACGGATGTCGATAAATTTGCGCCTAGGCTCTCCTTCTTCTTCGCAGCCCACATCGACTTCTTTGAGGAGATTGCTAAGTTTAGGGCTGCTAGGAGGATGTGGGCAAAGATAATGAAGGAGTGGTTCGGGGCGAAGAAGCCGAGAAGCATGTGGCTCAGATTCCACACACAGACCTCGGGAGCCTCCCTTACCGCCCAGCAGCCCGAGGTAAACCTGATAAGAACCACGATCCAGGCCCTGGCGGCCGTCCTAGGAGGGACACAGAGCCTACATGTAAACTCCTACGATGAGGCGTGGGCCCTCCCCACCGAGAAGGCCGTTAAGCTTTCCCTGAGGGTTCAACAGGTGATAGCCTACGAGTCTAACGTACCCAACGTGATCGATCCTCTTGCTGGTAGTTATTTTGTTGAGTGGCTTACTGATAGGGTTGAGGAGGAGGCCTGGAAGATAATATACAGGATCGAGGACATGGGAGGAATGATAGAAGCAATAAAGAAAGGATACCCACAAAGACTCATAGCAGAAAGCGCAT
>WAQG01000111.1 GCA_015520395.1 Candidatus Geoarchaeota archaeon | reverse complement strand
GTATGCCACCTCAGGGCACCCTCTATCTGGGCAAGCCACTCATAAATGCCTAGATGCAGGATTAACGGAATATTTATGGCTACCCAGGTTGCCAGGGGGACGTAGAGGGTTGTTATGAGCGCCCTCTCCCACCTAAACCCGTCGAGCCTCATGGCTATGTATAGGGCTGGTATCAGGAAGATGCCGCTGAGCTTTACTCCAGCCGCCAGCCCAACCGCGATGCCCGCCAGGACGTACCTCCCCTTAACCGCGAAGTATAGTGACAATGCGCCGAAGAACGCAAGCCCTATGTCCAGCATCGCCACGGCGCTCATGCTCCTGAGGATGGGGTCGGTGAGCGCTAGTATCGATGCCGCAACGCCCGTGATGAAGCCGCCGATCCTGTAGCCTATCAGGTATACGAGCAGGACTGTTAGGAAGCCCATCATGAGGCTCGGAATCCTCCAGTTTAGTGGCCAGTCCCCGAGAAGCATCATTGAGCCGCCTATCAGGTACTTCATCAGAGGTGGGTGTTCGTAGTTCATGTAGTGGTGTATTCTCGCGGCGTACCCGTAGGGGTACCCAGACTGGACAAACTCCACCCCATCCAGCCCCCTCACCAGACCCCTTGGATCGACGTTTGAGGGTATCGCGATAGCTACCAGCGGGGCCTTGGCATACTTCCTTACGATTCCTCCTCCGGACTCCTCGACCAGCGTCTTGAGGAGGAGGAATCCCCCCTCCATCGAGGCCTTGTCCTTGAAGGCTATCGTGTAGAAGGCGTAGCCTGACCCGTTTATTGAGACTGGCTGGAGGCCGAATATCTCTCTGAGAATGTTCCTGGAGGAGTCGACGTACCAGACCTCGTCGCTGACATAAGTTATCACCCCGTTTATCTTGGGGTTAGAGGCCAGGGAGTAGCTCAGCCATAGGTGCGCTAACGCAGCCACCAGGGCTATCGTCAGGCCTAAGATAAACAACTGCCTTCCCTTGAGGGTCTGCAGCATCACCACACGATACTAGGCTTAGATGACTTAAAAACGATGAGTTAGGGCTGCGGCTTGCGGGTGCTGATATTTACAATTCAGCCTTAACATATACGGTATTCGGGAAGGTATATATTTTGTTGATCAATAGCTGTAGGTTGGACACGCCTGGCTGGGTGTGATGTAATGGGGCTTCATATAGCTGTGGGCATAAAGTGGGTGCCCAACACCGAGCAGGTCAGGTTCGACCCCGTCAGAAAGACGATGATAAGGGAGGGTGTTGAGAGCATAGTGAACCCGCCGGACCTAAATGCCGTCGAGCTTGCACTCCAGCTTAGGGATAGGTATGGTGGGAGTGTTACGGTGATGAGTATGGGGCCCCCGTCAGCCAAGGCTGGCCTGGAGCTGGCCGTCTCCATGGGCGCGGATAAGGGGATACTGATATCTGACAGGGCCTTTGCCGGGGCTGACACCCTGGCTACATCCTACGTCCTGGCCAGGGCGATAGAGATGCTGGAGGATGTGGATCTCGCCCTGTTTGGCGAGGAGACGATAGACAGCTCGACGGGGCACGTGGGGCCGGGGGTCTCGGTTCTCCTGGGATGGCCCCAGATAGCCTACATGACGCGTTTTATCAGTTATGATCCTAGGAGGAGGGTTGTTAGGGCTGAGAGGAGGCTTGACGAGGGTGTTGAGCTTGTTGAGGCGGAGTTGCCAGCCGTAATGACGGTTTCCGTCGGCATAAATATACCCAGGCCCCCCACGCTTAGGGGGAAGCTCAGGGCCAGGAAGCCCGGCGTGATAGAGGTGTGGGATCACAGGTACATGGGGTTCAACCCGGAGTGCATAGGGCTTAGGGGGTCGCCCACCATAGTTAAGGAGATAGAGATAATAGAGCCTCCGCCGAGGCAGGGTGAGATAATAGATGGGAGCGACCCTGAGAGGGCTGCCGAGTGGCTTGTGGAGAAGCTGAGGGCTCTGGGGGTGGTCTAGTTGGTTTGCCCGGAGTGGCCCGAGATAAAGCTTGAGGAGTGGCGGGATGTCTGGGTCTACATCGAGCAGAGGGGTGGGGTGATCAAGGAGGCTTCGCTCCAGATCCTTGGGAAGGCGAGGGAGCTGGCGGATAAGCTTGGCGAGGAGCTGGCCGGAGTCCTGATAGGCCATGGGGTGAGTAGGATAGCGATGGAGCCGATATACTATGGGGCCGACAAGGTCTATGTCCTGGATCACGAGAGCTACGCGACCTACAACCCGGAGCTATACTCCTACCTGATGGTGGAGTTGGCCAAGATGTATAAGCCGAGCATATTCCTCCTGGCGGGGACAAGGGCCGGCCGGGAGATGTCGAGCCGGATAGCTGTGGCACTGAGGACAGGGGTCACCGCGGACTGCACCGACTTTGACATAGATCCGGAGACCGGAGAACTTATTCAGAGTAGGCCTGCCTTCGGTGGAAAGCTCTTCGCCCACATCAAGACGCCCACCAGGAGGCCGCAGATGGCGACCGCAAGGCCAAACATATTCGAGGTTCCCCCTAGGGATGAGACGAGGACCGGGGAGATCGTTAGGGTCTTTATCGAGCCTATTAAGACGAAGACGAGGGTTCTAGAGTTTAGGCCCGAGAGGACTGAGGGCGAGCAGCCGATAGAGAAGGCAAGGATAATCGTCTCCGGTGGACGGGGGCTTAGGGGGCCTGACAACTTTAAGATGCTTTGGGAGTTGGCTGAGCTTCTGGGAGGCACTGTAGGTGCGTCGAGGGCGGCGGTGGATGCTGGATGGATGCCCAGGTCCAGGCAGGTTGGGCAGACGGGCAAGACTGTGAGGCCCTATCTCTATATAGCTGTGGGGATCTCTGGGGCGGTTCAACACATAGCTGGGATGAAGGATTCCAAGTATGTTATAGCGATTAACAAGGATCGTAATGCTCCTATATTCAAGGTTGCTGACTATGGTGTTGTCGGCGATCTCTTCAAGGTGGTTCCCGCCCTTATAAAGAGGCTCAAGGAGCTGAAGGGCGGGGGGGCCGGATAAGGTTATTTGCCTCCTGAACTATTTATATCCTGCCGGATGACGAGGCCTTCGATCTAAGAGCCCCGTGAGGCGATGGCGGCGATGGGCGGTCTGACGGCACAGCCTTTATATCTATTTGGCTAGACTTCTAAACGGTGATAGTATTGGTCGTCACGGTCGTTGTGGGAGGGGGCTTTGGTGACGAGGGGAAAGCCCCTTAGGGGGCCCCTAAAGGCAAGATAGTATCGTATCTCGCCGTATCCGACGGGGTAGATCTCGGGGTTAGGGCAGGCGTAGGCCCGAATG
>WAQG01000110.1 GCA_015520395.1 Candidatus Geoarchaeota archaeon | reverse complement strand
GAACCAGATGTATTAATGGGAAGAATATTGGTGGCGATGGAAGAGGCATCGCTGATTCGCCGATCTCCGAGATCTCGACAACCCTAGACCAAGAAAGACCAACAATGCTTACAACTAACGCTGTAATGAAGCCTGCCAGAGGCCCGCTGAATCCTATAAGAAGCATTTGTCTCCTAGTCTTCGGGGGCCCCCTCATGCGGATTAGAGCTCCGAAGGTTCCACCCACCTGGGGAAGACCGGGCAGGAATATGGGCGTGGAGACATCAAGCCCCGAAATCCTGCTGAGAACATAGTGCCCCATTTCGTGGAAGAATATTATCGAGATCATTGAGATGACATAGGTGGTCATCACCACGAGGTCGCCACGACCGAAAATATAGCCTGATAGACCTACCGTGAGGAGTGTTGCAGCTAAGGATGCAGCCGTAATCATTATGTCCCTTCCTGGCCTTCTAGGCCTTTTTACAAACGGGAGGACGTGGATCCTCGCAACGCTGCCCGCATCCTTCATCACAGCTATATACCCAGCCCTCTCCAATTCACTCAGATAGCCCGAGAATTTCTCGCCGAGATCATCGCTTTTTGCAACCTCAAAATATAATACCCCTCTCTCACGATCCAGAAAAACATGCGCTACCTCAAAGTATCGTTTCCCTAGGAGCATTAGCCTCGAAAGCACATCTTCACCAGGTACATCCATCAAGCTCTAGATAGCATGGCGCAATAAAAACTTGCACTTTCAGGTTCCCTGGACAACTCATCTAGACATTATGTTAAATTCTTCAAAATATCCCATTTGGATACGTTTTGGGTGGGTTGCCTCTTAACCTATATAAATTTTGATGGATGGCTCATGAGGATGATGTATAAGGTAAAATACCCCTGCTCGTTTTTCTGTATCGATGACGGGGGACACCCAGCTGTTTGTTGTAAGGCCTGTCAGAAGTGATGAGTTGGATAAGGTCATGAGGATAAATCTTGAAACCCTCCCTGAAAACTATTCTAGAGAATTCTACCTGTACATCTATAGAGGTTGGCCCGACCTCTTCCTTGTGGCGGAGGTGGATGGCGAGGTTGTCGGCTATATTATGTGTAGGGTTGAGCGTGGCTATTCAGAGTTCTCCCGGTTCTTCAAGCCTGTCAGGAAGGGGCATGTGATCTCCATCGCCGTACTTCCAGGGTATAGGAGGATGGGTATAGGGACAGCCTTAATGAAGAAGGCGCTTCTAAGGATGGCTGAAAGGGGGGTTGACGAGGTCTACCTTGAGGTGAGGATCTCAAACATACCTGCCATAAATATGTACAAGAAGCTTGGTTTCAGGATCATGAGGACGCTATGGCGGTATTATAGGGACGGTGAAAACGCCTACTTGATGGCCAGACCCCTCAAATAGCTAGGCATGACCTTTCGAAAGTTTCTTCTGAAGGGCCTTGATGGTTCCTGAAACTGCTATGACGTGAGCTTGCACTGGCTTTTGATCACATTCCATGAGGGCCACTGCCGCCCGAAGCATGGTTAAGAACTTGTGCCAAACACGAACTATCAACAGTTCAGCCTCCCCGGATCTATCCAGCCTGATCTCCCTTAGACCTGAGAGCCCCAGCCCAAACCTTCCGAAAAGAGATATGTATGTATCGATGAGCGACTTGAATGGGTTGCCGCATTTATCATGAATATGTATTGCCACGTACCGTGCCCTCAAGTTTTTCGACCACTTAGGCCTCATGCCTACCACCAAGAACAGATTCGGGAACTTTAGAGACCATATTTAGGGCCCAGTCCATCGGGTGCCCCAACGCTGCGACTATCGAGGCGAGATCTCGAGGTCCCCTCAGCTCCCTATGACTTATAGCTCCTGAGCTTATGGCAATGGGCATATTTGTCCTTCCCCCCACCTCCAACGCCTTTCTAAGCCTTTCAATAAACTGGTGGAGGGGCTTGCTCCTGACGATGAGTCCTCTTAAAACTATCTCCACGACCTTCCCATGAAGCATCACGACGTTAGCCTGCCTCGTATCTATCAGCCCTATAGAGTCTCCATCGAAGCTTAGGAGGTCAGCACTTCTGATTTTCGCAGCCTCTCTAGCAAAGTTCCTCTTCCTACAAACAACTCCCACGATATCTGCCCACGATGCCTCGCGCGCCTTTCTCCTGGCATCTCTAAGCCTTTCAGCATGGATGTCAGCCCTAAGGTAGAGCTCCAACTTGTACATACTGGCCGCGTCCCTCACCCATCTCTCAGGCCTCTCCACCACCACAGCAATCCCCCTGTATCCCATGTGCTCCGCAAGCATGAACACCTTCTCAGCTTCCCCTGGTTCCTTAAGGGGCCCGATCTTCAGGTCATAAAAACGTCTGCGCATGGATACTCATCCCTTTATCATCCCAAGCTCCCTGAGATATTCCTTCAGATCCTCGAGCCTTCTTGACCCACGAAATCCTAGAACAACCCTTATCACGTCATCACCATTATCTATCTCTAAGGAGCCCCGGTATGCCGACTGCTTGTTAAACCTGAGGTAAAGGTTCATCGATCTATCAACCCTATCCCTCACTTCAAAACTAAGAAGCCTCCTATCCAAGTCGCTGAGCTTCCCCGCAATCCACCTGGCAGTCTTAAGGGCTTCCCCATAGTCCTGCAGGCTGACATCTATGACCACTATGGGGTTCCCCCAGTGCCCCTTATACATGCTCCTCTTAACCCTGAGTTTCCCCCTAACATCGGGGGGAAAGACTGAATACACAGCCTTCATAACCTTGCCCTCATCCTCGGTTGCATGAACGAATGTTGTTGCCCTAACCTGCCTTACAACCATCCTGCCCATATCCAACCACCATCTAGGATACGGGCTCATAAACCAGCCCAAGTCGCCTTGCGTAGGAGTATGCCTCCTCCATCTCTGAGTATCTCGGCCTCCTAGCTATGTCGGGGTACTTCTCTGGATGCTTTAAAACTAGGTGCTCCGGCCTATATTGCTCCATAATGTTGACTAGGGCCCTGGGCATGTTTTCAGCTATCCACTCCAAAACGGGCTTGGTGCAGCACTCAACGTGGTTGGGCAGGACTAAGTGACGTACGATCACGTCGGCTCCCCAGTCACTTATCAACTTATGGTTCCTTGAGACGACTTCAAAGTATCTCGGAAGTGAGGAGAGTCTAAGAGCACACTTATCGTTTCCGAACTTAAAGTCAGGTAGCCATATGTCGATAACCTCCCTGAGGAGTTTCATCGCTTCTACTGAAAGGTACATGTTACTATTCCAGAGCATAGGTACCCTAGCCCTGGAGTGGGTTAGGGCTCCTAGAACCACATGTAGGTTTGGTGTTGGCTCGCCGCCGACGAAGTTGATATTCCTTGCACCATCCCTTTCAAGTAGGCTCATCATGCCAGCCAGATCCTCAGGCTCGACGGGGGTTCCGGCGTTACGATCAGTCGATATGTCCCAGTTCTGGCAGAAGACACACCTTGAGTTGCAGGACGCAAAGAATATCGTTCCGCTGGGCACCAGGGGTGCCTCCTCTCCCCAGTGAAGGAAATATGTCGAAACCCTGGAAACATTATCCAGCCTGCAAACCCCAAACTTGCCCTCCTCCCGATTCAGCCTACACCTCCACTCACAGAAGGTGCACGACCTGAGCATCTTCAGTACAATAGCGTACTTGAGGTCGAGGAAGCTAGGTCGAACTCTCCTAACCTCCCTCCTAACACCGTCCCTAACCTCCTCAAAAACCTCATCAAACTCCTTCGACTTCTCCTCATGCTTCCTCCAGAGCTTCTCAAGCGGCTCCTCTGGATCGAACCCCACATATATGCTGCTGGCAATCTGGAACTTCGGAGGCCTTCTCCTCTTCATAACACTGTAATACCAGCTAAGCCTCCTCCTAACCTCAGGGTCATCCCACACTAACAGCGAGTCGGGCCTAAGAAACCACGAAACCATAACCCTAAAACTAAATGCCGGAACCCAGATTTTAACATTGCTAAATACCAACAATTTTGTAACTCCGGCAGCACGCTATATCCGGGTGGGCATGCTCAAGCCCGGGTCTTGCTGTTTACTTACGGCTTTTAGAAAGCCTCTGCGTGGAGTTTGAGTGAGTGAAGAAAAGTATAATAGGTTTGTTGTTTTCTGTGTATTGGTGGTTGAGAGAGGTGTTTCCAGCGTCGATGGCTGGCTATGATAGGGCGATAACTATATTTTCGCCCGAAGGCAGGCTACTCCAGGTTGAGTACGCTGTAGAGGCTGTAAGAAAAGGGTTTACCACGATTGGGATAAGGTGTGTTGATGGTGTCGTGCTTGTCGCCGAAAGAAGGAAGATGCCAAAGCTCCTTGACGAGAAGACCCTGGAAAAGATATGGAAGATAGACGACCATATAGGGATGGCCTACGCTGGCCTATCGCCCGACGCCAGGGTTCTCATGGAGGAGGCCAGGAGGCTGGCCCAGGTTCACAGAATCCTCTACGACGAGCCGATACCGGTTGAAACCCTCGCGATAAGGATCGGGGATATAAAACAGTTTTACACGCTTCACGCAGGTGCAAGGCCCTTCGGCGTCTCTTTCCTGATCGGCGGTGTAGACAACAAGAAGCCATCCCTGATGTGGACTGACCCGGGTGGCGCCTACGCTGGTTATTACGCTCACGCCCTCGGAGCTGGAAGCCAGAAGGCACAGGAGATACTCGAGCGGGAATACCGTAAAGATATAACCCTTGAGGAGGGCATCAGGCTGGGCCTTGAGATAATGGCTGAGATCGTTGAGGGTGAGCTGACGCCTTCCAAGTTGGAGCTAGCCGTCATACCTGTCGAGACCGCGCTATTTTATAAATATAGCGCTAAGGAGATCGAGGAGCTTATTGGGAAGTATGGTTTGAAGCGGTGAGCCATATATGCCAAAGGAGCCGGGGATAGCCAGGTACCATTATAAAGGGGAGAAGTTTGAGATACTGGTCGACCCCGAGGAGGCCTGGAGGTATAAGAGGGGGGAGCCGGTAAGCCTAGACAAAGTTCTCATAACTGAGACTATCTATAAGGATGCAAGGAGGGGTGATAGGGCGCCGTCCAGCCTGCTTATGAAGGCCTTCGGAACCACGGATCCCTACAAGATAGCGGAGAGGATACTTAGGGAGGGCGAGGTTCCATTAACCGCCGAGCAAAAAAGGCGGCTTATTGAGGAGAAGAGGCGGGCAATAGTAACGTTCATCTCGAGAAACTGCATAGACCCGCGGACAAACGCCCCGATCCCGCCCAAGCGGGTGGAGCTGGCTCTGGAGGAGGTGAAGTTTAATGTCGATCCATTCAAGGATGTTGAGATTCAGGCGAACGAGGCTATAAAGGCCCTCAGAAGGGTTCTTCCTCTCAGGGTTGCTAAGGCTATTGTGGAGGTTTACATCCCCGCAGCCCACGTCGGAAGGGCCTATGGCCCCGTAGAGAAGTTTGGAAAGATACTGAAGTCGGAGTGGCGTCGTGACGGCTCCTGGAGATGCGAGTTGGAGATACCTGCTGGCGCTCAGGAAGCCCTTATAAAGAGGGTCAATGAGCTGACCCGTGGTGAGGGCAGGGTAAAGATACTTAGGGTGGTTTAGGATGTCCAGCAAGAAGGAGCTCATCTTGCCGGGAATGCCCATAGAAAAGAAGGGTCTGAAGCCGGGGAACAATGTGTATGTTGAGGGCGGCAAGATATATTCACCAATAATAGGCCTCCTAGACATAAAGAACAATGTTGTCAATGTCATTCCTCTGAAGGGAAGTTACATACCTAGGGTTGGCGATAAGGTTATTGGAATAATAACCAACTATTCACTCTACTCCTGGAGCGTCGATATAAGGTCGCCTTACGAGGCAGTCCTGATGGCTGCTGCTGCCTTCAAAAAGCCGCTCTCGAGGCCTACTGTGCCCTTAAACAGATTCCTGGATATAGGGGATGTGATAGTTGCTAAGGTTAAAAGCTTTGACCTCCTTTCAAGTCCTTCGTTAGCCATAAACGAGAGGGGTTATGGTAAGGTTGAGAGGGGCACGCTTGTTGAGATAACCCCCGTGAAGGTTCCCAGGCTCATTGGGAAGAAGGGGTCCCTGATAAACCTCATTAAGAAGAAGCTTAATGTTGACATGGTTATTGGCCAGAATGGCCGGATAATCGTCGTTGGTAAGGATAAGGAGGCTGAGCTTAAGGCCGCCGAAATAATTTATAGGGTTGAACGCGAGGCTCATGTTCCCGGCCTCACCGACCGGATAAGCAAGATGCTGGAGGAGTGGTGAAAGGGCGTGAGGAGGCGCGATGGTAGAGCCCCAGACCAGCTAAGGCCCATGAAGTTCGAGGTCGGCATCCTGAAAAACGCCGATGGCTCAGCCTACGTTGAAATGGGTTTAACTAAGGTTATAGCCGCGGTCTACGGGCCTAAGGAGCCCCATCCAAGACACATACTTATGCCCGATAGGGCTGTGCTAAGGGCGCGCTACCACATGGCACCGTTCTCGGTGACCGAGGAGAGGAAGTCGCCGGCCCCCTCGAGGAGAGAGATCGAGCTGTCCAAGGTGATAAAGGAGGCTTTAAGTGCTGCTGTCCTGCTTAAACAGTTCCCCAGGACGGTCATAGACGTGTACATAGAGGTTCTAAACGCGTATGGCAGCACAAGGGTCGCCAGCATAAATGCTGCATCCCTCGCCCTGGCAGACGCCGGAATACCCATGAGGGATCTTGTGGCCGCCGTCTCCGTTGGAAAGATGGGTGGCGAGTTGATCCTCGACGTTGACGATTACGAGGATAAATATGGGGAGGCGGACGTGCCGATAGCGATGATGCCTGGGAGGGGCGAGATAACGCTCCTCCAGATGGACGGCCTCCTTACGCCCGAGGAATTCATAAGGGCACTTGAACTGGCAAAGAAGGGGATCATGGAGGTGTATGAGCTTCAGCGGAAGGCGCTGAGGGAGAAGTATGAGGCCATCTGGAGGGAGTATGGGTTTTGAGGAGGTGGCTTGATGGTGAGTTTTAAGGATTTCATAATCCCAAGGGTGAAGAAGGACTATATCATCAGTCTGCTCGAGAAGGGCAGGCGTGTTGATGGCAGGGGCTTTGAAGAGTATCGCAAGATGGAGATAAAAGTTGGCGTTATAGACAATGCCGATGGCTCAGCCCAGGTGAAGCTTGGTGACACGTTTGTGGTCGTGGGGATAAAGTCGTCGATCGGCGAGCCTTACCCAGACGAGCCCAACAAGGGGGTTTTCATAGTTAATGCCGAGTTCCCGCCAGTCGCCTCCCCGAGTTTCGAGCCCGGTCCCCCCGACGAGAACGCGATCGAGCTGGCGAGGGTTGTGGACAGGGGAATAAGGGAATCTAACTTTATAGAGCTGGAGAAGCTGGTCATCGTCCCCGGCTCTAAGGTAAGGTTGATCTGGGTGGACATATACGTCCTTAACCACGATGGAAACCTCATAGATGCGTCGAGCTACGCTGCTGTGGCAGCCCTACTCAGCACCAAGCTGCCTAAGGTTGTTGTTGGCGATGATGGAAGGCTGGAGAAGCTAGAAGAGAGGGAGCCACTCCCGCTTAGAGGTGTACCCATCCACGTGACCCATGCTAAGATAAATGGAAAAATACTCGTTGACCCAACCCTTGAGGAGGAGTCGATCATGGAGGCTAGGCTGACGATGGCCGTGACCGAGGATGGGAAGATATGCGCCGTCCAGAAGGGCGGCATCGGCTCATTCACGATGGATGAGGTTAAAGCGGTTATGGAAAACACTTTAAAGCTAGCTCCGACTATTAGGGAGAGGATACTGGGGGCTGTGAAAGGTGGGCAAGTATAAGACAACTGGGATAGCCGCCAGGTTCGGGGCTAGGTACGGCTCAACCCTCAGGAAGCGCTGGAGAAGGGTTATGGAGGAGTATAAAAAGCCTAAGGTCTGTCCAAAGTGCCACACCGTCGGGAAGGTCTACAGGATTAAGATAGGGATATGGGCCTGCAGGAAGTGCGGAGCAGTCTTCACCGGAGGAGCCTACACCACCGTGACGCCCGCGGGCAAAATGGCTGCAATGAAGGCTAGCATGGCAGGCTAAGATGGGAATAGTTGTAACGACCTCCCACAGGCCTTCAAGACGTACAAGGACGTTTGCAAAGGAGCTTGCAAATGCCCTTGCAGCTGTAAGGATAACCCGGGGAAAGTCGTCGCTCGAGGAGTTTTTGAAGCTTTCCAGCGAGGCTGGGCATTCAAGGGTGATAGTTGTCGATACGTTTTATGGGAATCCGAGCCGGCTGAGGATTTACGGGACTGCAGGCCCCTCCTTCATTGGACAGATCCTTCTAAGAGGCGTTAGGCTTCTTAGGGAGAATCCAACGGCAGTGAGGTTTAACCCAAGAGGGGTCGTGTTGGTGAGGGCTGGATACAAGGAGGAGGCATTGCTCTCAGAGATGTTCAATTTGGATACGGTCGCATCAATAAGTGCGATCCCAAGGGGGTACGGGATGGTGGTATTCGAGGGTGGGAAAGCCCCAAGGTTAAGGTTCCTCCACCCGGAAACATTAAAGGACTACGGCCCTATACTGAAGGTTAGGGGGATACTTCAAGGTGCATAGTGCCAGAATAGAATTAGAATTTGAGAGCGAGGAGGAGGCTAGGTTGATGTATAGGGCCCTGAAGCCCGAGATCGAGTCGCGGCCCGCCGGAGGCGTCGAGGCCTCGATAACCCTTTCGGGAAACAAAATCCTAATATATATTGAGGCTGAAAACATATCAAAGCTTAGGGCAGCCGTGAACTCGTATGGCCGCCTGGCTGCCCTGATCTATGATGTAGGCGTGTTTGTGGAGGAGGTGCAGGATGGCGGTTCGGCTACCCCCGGAGGTTGAAACTCTGGCTATGAGGCTGAGGCAGCTGGAGGAGCAGCTCAGATTAATTGTGACAAGGAGACAGCAGGTCAGGGTAGAGCTTATAGACGTGGAGAACGCGATCGAGGAGCTGAACAAGGTTGGTAGCGATGCCACGGTTTACAGGGCCGTCGGGACGATTATGGTCAGGGTTAATCGTGACAAGCTTCTCGAGGAGCTGACTGAAAGGAAGGAGACACTCGAACTTCAGGAGCGGACACTCGCCAGGCAGGAGGCCAATCTGAGGAGGAGCTATGAGGAGGCTAGGAAGCAGCTTGAGAAGGCCTTGGAGAAATATAAGTTGTCGCCAGGCTAGGCATGGATCCCGGGGAGATAGACGAGATTTGTGAGAAGGCTGTGGGTTACTGTGAGGAGCTAATTCGCAGAAGGCTTGGGGTCTCATCGCTCGGGGACTATTTGATAGTGGTTTCGCATGACCCGACGTCCAAAACGATAACGATCGACGTTGAGATAAGGCTCTCAAAAAGATTTAACATAGACGTGGGTAAGGTTACTGAGGAGATCAGCGAGGAAGTGGTGAGGTTTATTGAAAGGGAGATTGAGAGGCGTCGTAAGAAGAGCAGGTTGGTTCCTCAGGGAACTGAGGAGGATTAAAGGGTCCTCCATACTTATAATCGGCCATCCCAACGCCGATCCTGACGCAGTGTTTAGCGGCCTTGCCCTGAAAAGGCTGCTCTTAATGATGAGGCCGGGGCTCTCCACCCATTTCGGCGCGCCGGAGAGCATAAGCGAGGCATCCAAACGAATACTCTCTGAATTAGGCTTTGAGGACACGATAATCCTTGACCCAAGCCCCGACTACGACGCTATAATAATGGTCGATACGTCTAGGCTTGAACAGATAGGCTGGCTCTCGGAGGGGGTTAAGGGTAAGGCAGTCTACCTTATAGACCATCATATGCCGGACGAAAAAACGCTCAGACTGGTCAAGGCCGCCCTTGTAGATCCTGAAGCCCCATCCACGGCCGAGCTAGTCTTCGCGCTCTACCGCTCCGCAGGTCTAAAGCCTGAAGAAAAGGTTGCCGCTGGCCTCCTCGCTGCCCTAGTATATGAGACCCGCAGGTTCATGTTTGCGCGGCCTTCAACATTCAGGATTGTTGCAGAGTTGGTGAAGTATTGTGGTGGGTATAGGGACGTTTTACGCCTCGTGAGGGCGGAGATGAGCTACTCTGAGAGGGTGGCGAGGTTGAAGGCTGCCTCGAGGCTTAGGCTTTACATTGTTGATAGGGTCTTGATAGCGGTCTCCCATGTCGGTGCCTATGAGGGGTCAGCGGCTAGAGCATTAGTAGAGCTAGGGGCGGATATAGCCATCGTTGGAAGTGAGGATGAGGGTTGCAGGATTTCGAGCCGCAGGAGGGGCGGCATAGATGTTGATCTCAGCATGGTCCTGTCGAGGGTTGCGAGGGAGTTTAACGGGGTGGGCGGCGGCCACCCCGGCGCAGCAGGCCTTAAGGCGGAGGCTCCCCTTGACAAGGTTTTCTCGAAGATTCTTGACGTGTTGGGTGAGGTTCTCGGCGCAGAGCTCCGGCCGGTAGGCTAGGGTGGTTTAGTTGCCCATAGTGGAGTTCGAGAACTACAGCTTCCGGTACCTGGGTTCCCAGCGCTATGCGCTTAGGGAGATAAATCTCAGGATAGATGAGGGCGAGTTCGTCCTGATCACGGGGCCGAGCGGCTGTGGGAAGACAACGCTTCTAAGAAGCATGAATGGCCTGATACCTCATTTCTACCCGGGCGACGTAGAGGGGCGGGTGAGGGT
>WAQG01000109.1 GCA_015520395.1 Candidatus Geoarchaeota archaeon | reverse complement strand
TTTTTAAGCATCATCTAAATAGAGTAGTGTATTTACCGTATTTAACCTCTTTCCCGGTCTAGAGAATCGAAATGTAACAACGACCTATCAACAACCTTCCATTTCCCATACCAGGGCTACTTGTGAGGCGTTGCAACACGCCTTTCAACCGGAGCCATCCTTTCTGCAGGCAGTCCTTTTAGGTTTACGTTGGGTTTTATATTCTGGCGCTGTTTTGGAAGATATAGGGTGATAGGGCTGGGTGAGCCAATCCCTTTCCCAGTTACCGTGATTGTTATAATGTTTTAACCTTTTGTTTCTGTTCTGGGCGTTGCTGGTTGGTAAACCTTATATACACAGTATACTCTATTTACATGACATGTCGGTTATAAGGGTTTCTAAGAGCACGAAGATGGAGTTGTTGCGTTATGCCTCTGAGCTTCAGATAAGGCTTGGTCGGAGGGTTGATTTTGATGAGGCCATAGCCTGGTTGCTGAGGGAGGCTAGGAGGAGGAGGCCGGAGCTGCTTTTGAGGGCATGTTCGCCCATTGAGGGGGCCGAGGGGGTGTTAGGCGAGCTCTATGAGGAGAGGAGGAGGGATGAGGAGAGAGCTAAGCGGAAGTATGGTGTTTGATACCGGCGTTCTTTTAGAGCTTCTTCTCTCAACCCCCGGGGGCCTGCTCGTCAGAGAAAAGCTCCTTAGAGGTGAGCTGTTCGGCTATGTTACTGAGCTCGCATTGGTGGAGGCCAGGTATGTGCTGTGTAGGAGGGTTGGGTGGGAGGAGGCGTCTAAGAGGGTTGACTGGCTTGTCCTGTCGGGCTTTATAGAGGTGGAGGATGTAAGCTCCCTGTGCGAAAGAGCAGCGAAGTTCAAGTGTGAGGTGGGCATATCGCTACCCGACTGCTTCACCCTCTCCCTAGCCGACCTTCTCTCCATGCCAGCCCTCTTTGCAAGAAGGGAGCGAGAGCTGGTGGGGGGTTTGAGTAAGCTTCCCCCCAGCATCAATGTGCTCTTCCTCGAGGACTTCATAGAAAACGTTAGCGGCCTAGCCCCTGACCGACGAAAGTGAGCCTTTAAGGTTTAACGAACAGGGAGGTTCGCTGAGCTTGAAGGGGCTAATGTACCTCCCAACTAGGCCCATGTTAAACCACACCTTCTCTCCAGCCAGCATTATAGCTATGCCGCTGCCAGCCTCAGGTTCAGTCAGGCAAATAGATAATTAAGCTGTTTATTGATGACTTTTAAGTGGGGCTTGCTGTGAAGAGGGTGGGTTATTTAAAACCATTAAGGCTGGTGTCGAAACGTGGGCGTGAGGGTGAGGATAGAGTTTAGGGGGAGATCTACCGAGACCATCCCCCTGGTCAACACGGGTTTTGAGGGGGATGTGCCCGAGGTTCTAGTCCCCCTCCACATTGCTGGGAGACTTGGGGTTTGGCCCAGGCTGCCAGAAGGGGCCCTCATCGAGACGTATCGCTCCGCATCTGGCCTAATGAGGGTTTACAGGGTTGCTGGGGCCAGGGTCTGGTTGGTGGAGGAGCTGGGCAGGGCGGGGCCCGTTGACTCCTATCTCGTTATCTCTGAGTACACGATGAGCCGCTCATTAACGACCAGTTGATAAGCCGACTAGGGATTATGATAGAGGACCCTGCAAGGGGCATTTGGAGCCTAAGGAAGCCAGGGGGAAATAAAACCCTTACAATATTGGCCCTACCTTCAGAAAATCCCTAGCACCGGGCTTTAATGCCTAACGAACTCCTACCCCACGAGTCTCCTCAAACATAGGGTGGATCCGCCATTTAGTTTGGGAGCCGGTGTCAATGGGCTACAGGCTCTTCTGAGTGGCTGCCGCGTCTCATATGCGTTAATAGGGCGGCGAGCACCAGGAAGGACGTGGCGTTGATGGGTATGACGGGGAGTATGTAGCCATATACTGATGTGAAGAAGGGGTTGCCAGCCTTAAAGCCAAGCCAGGCCCATGTGTCGAAAACTCTCACCACCAGGTATATGACGATTGTTAGAACCAGCAGCCCCACCACCACCCTTAGCCTCCGAGCCCTGAAGACCCTGTCGGAACGCCACAATGCCAAGGCTAGAATCACCATGAAGGCTGGGGCCAACGCGAGCTTCCAGGAAGACTCGCTGGAAAGTAGGTCTATCTGTGGAGGTGTAGGGGGGTGTCTAACTATACCCATGGCCGCGTTGCTAACCGCGCTGCTGAGGTCGAACAGGGAGTTAAAGAATGCCAGGATGAAGCCCCCCTCAGCGCCAAGCCTCCTCGACCGGAACATCAGGGTGAGGCCGGCCAGGGAGAGGGTAAGGGTTGTTAATGGCCCTGCGGCCCAAACCGCCCATAAAGGCCCATGAGGGTGTGAGACCAGCATCCATCTATCAAAACCCATCACCAGGCCGCCCCCAAAGGCCGTGGCGACCAGCCAGTGCCCCAGCTCGTGAAGCTGGGTTGAACAGTAGCCCACCAAAAGGTATAGGACTGCTAAACGGCGTATGAGGGGCAAACCAATCACCTAAAGCCCCTTACTACGTTATTACATGCTGGGAGATATATAAGGTTGGTGGACTGAGGTTGCTGGTCTAGGGATTTTGATCGACACGGGTTTCGGCTGAACCACGGGCTCATGTTTATTTTCCCCAATGCGTTTTTACTCAATCATGTCTGGACGTAGGGTTTGCGTCGATGTGTCCACCGACGCTTACAGTGGGCTGGAGGTTTTAGGCAGGGCCTTCGGGGTCGACGCACCCTCAGTGCTGGAGGCGGTCGTGGTGGAGTTCGGTGGGCGTTGTGGGGAGATCCTGGAGTTTAAGGAGTGGTTCGGCCCCTTCAAGGAGCCCGGCGGGCTTGCCTCCGCCCTCCTAAGCATGGGATTATGGTTTTCAGCGTCTATCAGGGGGCTTCTAAGGACGTTGGGGGTGGGGGGTGGTTGTAGGCTAGAGGCCCTAGAGATGGATTTCAGAGAGATCTATTTCCGCTTCAGCTTCTCGGGCTGTGGAAACCCCCTCATACACTGGTTCGACGTGACGGTGGAAAGGGAGCGAGCCACAATAACCACCTACACGCTGCTGGAGGGGCTTACCAGGAGGAGGGCTGGAAGGCTCACCCCAATGCTCAGGGATCTGGAGGAATATGTGCCTGAGAACCTCTATTTCAGGCTACACGAATACAGCGCCACACTGATGGAGCCAGACTACCCAAACGGCTCATGGACGCTAGCCCTCACCTGCACTGCGGAAACCCTCGAAGACCTCCCAAAAATCGCCGAAATGCAAAACTTCATAATGAACATCTTAAGAAGGGGAAGGCTAAGGCCCTCCCCAAAGGGAGGGCCATAAGGCTGGCAGAGCATAAGGCACACATACATGCCTACACGCCCGAAAGCCCACATGCCATAACACCACACCTCCCCCAACCAGTCGTGAAGGGCATTGTGAGTTGCGTCTACCATAGGGGTTCATAGGTGTGGATTTGGCCTCTTACCCTGGCTAGGAGCACTAACTCATATAGTATTAGTGGTGTGTGTAGGCATATGTTTGTTTTAAGTATGTTAAGTGAGTTGTCAATCACTACATCATAGGTGGCTCCAAGCAGTGGATCCCTAAGCCTAAGTCCAACGTTGCCAGCAAACCTGACGTGTTCCAAGACCTCCACCCCCAGCTCTTCGAGAAGCCTCTCAGGCTCAGCCCTCCCTACAATCAGGCCCCTTCTAATCAAATCTCTAAGTTTTCTAGTGTCATCCTCCTTAAGCCATTCGAGGGGTGTTACTGGGACGAAGAGGCCCCTTCTCCCAGCGGTTCTTAGGAGCACGCCAAGGGATATGGGGCCGTCGAAGCTGGGCTCGGCCTCCCTACTGGGGTGGCAAAAGATCGGCGAGGCGGCTTTGATGTGGCTGAGGGTTGATGGGTTTAGGGCTCGGTTAGCCAGGATTATCCTCCTTCTGAGGTCTGATGGGGTTATCGACAATATGACCGCTGACCCCCTTGGATAGACCTCTAAGCCGATGGGAGGCTCTCCAAGGCTCCTGCCACCCCTTCCATAAGCCGTTGGAAACCTGGAAAAAGGATGATGAGGGTCATGACAGCCCCTCATGGGCTTATCCAAAGACCGCGTCGCCCCTAACTATATAAATGGTTCTCTCCCTAACCACAACCATTAGCGAACTGTTGCTGACGGGTATATCAGCGTCAGCCAATTTAGAGAGCGCCCAATCCAGTAGCTCCTCATCGGAAACCTCAACCGGCCTGAGTAGCCTGACCGCCCGGTCACCATACACTACCCTCTCAACAACGGCCATGCCCCCGCTCTTAGCCCTAAGCTACATGACTGATCACCTCCAGTGGCCAGTGGCATGTATGCAGCATTGCCTCCGGGTAGAGCCTCGGGAAGGCCGAGGGCTGCGAGGGTGTAGGAGGCCGCGAGCCTGGGGGAGATGCCCCGCTTAAATAGTAGAAAAATCTCCAGGTGCTAGTTCCCGGTCTCAGCCCCATCGACGTGCACAGGCCCCACAGCATAGAGCCCGGCGTGGTGGCTTATGGAGAAGTGCGTGTAGCCGAGCCTACCAGCACACCTATAGCTGCGGAGCATCCTTATGATTTGCTCATCCGTCAGGGTTAGCTTGAGCGCCACCCTGCTCATACGCCATAAATAAGCTTCCAAATATACATACAGCATAGGGCCAAGAGCGAAACGGATTGTAGCCCCCTCTGTCTATGGCTTACAAAGGTTGTGTTAGTCTAGATGTATGTCCAGGCTGGGCCTGTTGGGGGCGGTTTTTCGGGGTTTGTTAATGGCGGTTCTGGGTTGCTGGCTTCTTTTACGCCTTTATCTTAGTCTTTTGAATATTTTTAGGGCGTTTTTGTGGAGGAGCTTTTCCCTGTCCTCCTCTTCTATGTTTAGGGTTTTGGTGAGGGCGACGTAGTCTTTCATGGTGATTCCCTCCAGGGGCCAGTCTGTTCCGAAGAGTATCCTCTCCCCGTCGAGGGCATATATTATCTTCTCAACCTCCCCCCTCACCCACTCGAAGTGCTTTTTGGCGTATTTCCATCCCCAGTATGCGAAGAGGTCTGAAATGTCCCCATGGACGTTGCTGTTCTTCTCGATGACCTCCAGGGCTGAGTGGAAGTCGGGGTAGGAGAGGTGGGCTATTATGAAGTTGACCTTCGGGAAGGATACGGCGACCTCGTCGATGTAGATCGCCCTTGAGTATTTGAGGCGGGCTGACGGCACCTCCTCCCAGGTCTCGCCCGAGTGGAAGAGGACGGGGACGTCGAACCTCTGCGCAAGCTCATAGACCCTGTACATCCTCCTCTCGTTGGGATAGAAGGGCTCGTAGCCCGGGTAAAGCTTTATACAGACAACCCTCCGATCCTCCAAAAACCTCTCCATCCTCTCCAAACCCTCCTCAAACCTACGCACGCTCAGGGAAACGCCGAAAAACATGCCGTCAAAGCCCCTCGGCATCACCTCCTCCAGGGCTGGGTATCGGAGGCCGGCTATCCCCGGCCAGTCCATGACGACGACCTTCTCTACGCCGGCCTCCCTGGCCTCCCTCCTCAGCCTATCAACTTCATCCAGACTCCAAACATGGGCATGTACATCGATTATCATGGCTTAGAGATACCTGCATAGACATCATATTTATTGCGTTATGCCCGACGATGCCTGAAACCATTTATGGCGTTGCTGTGTGGGCTAGTGGGTGCTGTCAAGTTAGTGTATCTCTACTTCTAGGGGTTTGCTCCCTCCAAACCCCTTTAATCAGCCTGACTTGACAGCACCAATTGGTGGGCGATAACATTTTTGACTGGGATGTTCTTGTTTGTTATTCCCAGCAGCCGTGGTCGTTTGCTTCGTGGATGAATGGCTGGCGTATCCAGCAAGTCCTCCGGGTGCCTAGGCGGGTGGGGGAGGTGGGCCCCAGCGATGCTCCTTAAGGGATTTCTCGGCCTCCTCAAGCTCCATGAGTGCCAGTATGAGGAGGACGCCCTCAACAATGAAGAATATGAGGCCTATCCCTGTGAATATCAGCAATGGGGTTTTAACCTTCTCCACATCACCCTCACCGAGAGGCATGTAGACAAGGATGTATTTCAGGGCTATGTAGACGACCACCAGAACCGCCACCAGGAGCACCAGCGCGACCACCCCGAAAAGCGTGGGGAACACGGGGAACATAAACCTAGCATGCTCTGGCAGCCAGTAGAACGGCCTCACGATCAGGAAGATCACGGAGAATATTCCCAGGACAACAATTACGTCGACCACAAAACTCAGGGCCACATACCCCCTAGCCTTCGCAACCCTCTCCCTAACAGGCGGGGGCAGAGCATCCAGCCCGGCCATTACAACCTAAGGATCGCAGTCAGCCATATATAACAGTGGCCTCCATAGCCATGGGGATCCCGTCACGCACCTTACACGGCCTTCAAGAGCCCTTGGGAAGAGGGGCTTTTAGGCAAAGTTAATAGGCTGCCTGGAGTTTGTCTTGGCGGGTGGATGTTTTTGTCTGGTGTTTGGGATATGATAAACCTGTATCAGTTCTCCGAGAGGGTTAAGGGCTACCTCATAGCCGCCCTTAAGCTTGTAGACGCGGTTAGCGGGTTTAGGGGGGACCTCAGAAGAGGGGCTGCCAGGGCCACTAGTATGTACCTTGAGATAATAGCGGGGGAGGCTAGGATAGCCGCCAACTCGACCAGGGATAAAAGGTTCCTGACCATCAGCAGCATGATCCAGGAGGCGTCAAACCTGGTGGGGTCGGGCATGCATGAGCAGGCTAGAAGGGTTCTCTCGGAGGCCCTAAGCCTCACCACGACGGCCTGCGCCGAGGGCTACGAGAAGCTCTCCCAACTCAACATCAGATAAAGCCCAGGGCCCGCTAGGCGGGGTCTTAGGATCATCAAAGGCTCCTTCATCCAGCCAGCCGCTTATATGTTGTGAGGTTCTGTATAACATATGGATCCGGCCGAGGCGGTTCTCAAAGTTATATATGGGCATAGGAGCATCAGGAGGTATAGGGATGCCGGGATCCCTTCGGGAGATCTAGAGGCCATACTTAGGGCCGGGTTAAGGGCGCCGTCGACCGCGAACCTGCAGCCATACTGCATCATAAGAGTTACTGATGTGGGGAAGAGGCTGGTCATCTCCAGGATCGTAGGTGGGCAGAGACACGTCGTTGAGGCCTCAGAGTTCCTGGTCTTGGTTGCGGACATTAGGAG
>WAQG01000108.1 GCA_015520395.1 Candidatus Geoarchaeota archaeon | reverse complement strand
TAGTAAGGCTTCTGAAGGGGGCTCCCGGACTCACGCTTCCCTACAACCCTGAAAAGCCGAGAAAACATGAGGTTGCAGTCAGCCTTGAGAAGCTGAGGGAGGAGACAGGCGTTAGGGCGCTTCACGTGGCTAAAAGGCTGCTGGACTACGGGGTTCACGCCCCAACGATGTATTTCCCGCTGATAGTCGAGGAGGCCCTGCTCATAGAGCTTCCCGAAACCGAGACTAGAGAGAGGGTCGCCCAATACGCGGAGATCATGAAAAAAGTTTTGGAGGAGGCTTACGATAACCCCGACGTTCTGTTAAGCGCGCCACATAACACTTCGATTGGAAGGCTGGACGAGGGTGCAGCTTCAAAGCCCAAGACCATGGCGCTGACCTGGCGTATGTATGTTGAGAAAAGAAAGGCGGGGCTCATCAACTACTGACGGGAACCCCTTTAAGGTAGAATGGCCCCGCATCCACTATTTCAACATAGATGAACTTTCCGATCAGTTTATCCCCGCCCTTCTCAAGTATCACGACACGGTAGTCGTCGCTTCTAGCCTCGATCTGCCCCTTCGGGCTCCTGCCCACGACCAGAACCCTGAGCTCCCTCCCCACATACCTCAGGTTGTTCTCGTAGGCTATCTTCTGGACAAGCTCGGTGAGAATCCTGGATCTCCTCTTCTTAACGTCGTCCGGCAGTTGCTTTAAAGCCGAGGCTGGCGTGTGAGGCCTTGATGTAAACCTCGCAACATGGACTCTGTCAGGCCGCACCTTCTCAACGAGTCTAAGCGTGTTCTCAAAGGCCTCCTCGGTCTCTCCTGGGTACCCCACTATTATGTCGGTGACTAGCTGGACGTCTGGAACGCTCGACCTGATCTTTTTCACAAGGCTCAGGAAGTCTGAGACGGTGTAGCCCCTCCTCATAGCTCTCAACACGCCGTCGTCGCCGCTTTGAACGGGCAGATGAACAAACTTGTAAACCCTCGGATCCCTGTAGATGGGGAGGAGGTCGTCTATTATGAGTTTGAGGGGTAGGGGGTTGAACATTCCTATCCTGACCCTGTACTCGCCCGGAACCCTGAGCAGCAGCCTGAGCAGCTTCGGCAGGGGGTAACCTATGTCTAGGCCATATACGGCGGTGTCCTGGGAGGTTAGGTATACCTCCTTTGCACCTCCCCTTACAGCAGCCCTAAAGGCCCTGTATATCCCGTCAGGACTATAGCTCCTCAGCCTCCCCCGGGCCACCTTAACTATGCAGAAGCTGCAACTCCCTATACATCCTGTGCCTATTGGAAGGATGTATGTTAGCTCGCCCCTATACGGCGGAATTATGTCAGCCCTCCGGCCCGGAAGGCCCACACCAAAATACCCACTGAAGCCACCAACAACCGCGTTATAAACCTCGTCCAGGGCGGAGGGTGAAAGCATCAATGCCCCCGGCAGGTTTTCAGCTATCAGGGATGGGAGTGCCGTAACCATGCAGCCGGTTACGACAATGCGCTTCCCATCCTCCAGATACTTTCTTAGCCTTTTAAGCCGCCTAACCATCGCCAGCTCCGTGTCCAGCCTCACCACACACGTGTTGACGATAATGACATCAGCCTCCTCGGGTCTTGAAACAAGCCTCCAGCCCCTAGATAAGAACTCCGCCTCGATAAACCTGGTGTCAGCTAGGTTAAATGTGCAGCCATAGGTCTCCGTGTAGAGGGTGCCCCCGGCCATGTCTAAGAGATGAAAATATGAATGTAGATTAAAACTTACCATATGGCACAAGATATATCCGGGGCTATGGAGAGGGGGTCATGAAAGATGAGGCGCAGGGTGCTCGTCGCCGGGACGTTCGACATAATACATCCAGGCCACATACACCTTTTCAGGGAGGCTAGCAAGCTTGGGGATGTCATCGTGATTGTCGCCAGGGACGAAAATGTGAAGAGGTTTAAGGGGAGGGAGCCGATAGTCGGCGAGGATCAGAGGCTTGAGGTTGTCAGGTCCATTAGGTACGTCTCTGAGGCGCGACTGGGGAATAGGGGGGGCGACATCCTGAAGGTCGTTGAGGAGGTTCAGCCCGACGTCATATTGCTAGGCCCCGACCAGTCGTTTGATGAGGACAAAATTAGGGCGGAGCTGGCTAAACGTGGCATTGATGCTAAGGTCGTTCGGCTACCCTCAGCGTTAAACTGCCAGCTTTGCAGCAGCACCGCCATCATAAAGAGGGTCATTAAGCTCTACCTTGAGGGGGAAATCAAGATATAGGGTTTCAGAAAATATTGATTCTCGGTGTTTGTGATGGAGTGGCTGTATAAGGGTGTTAAGATTAGGGTGGTTAAGGGGGACATCACGGAGCTTGATGTCGAGGCTATAGTTAATCCGGCGAACTCCAGGATGATAATGGGCGGCGGTGTTGCGGGGGTGATAAAGCGGAAGGGTGGGGAGGAGATCGAGCGTGAAGCGATGGGGTATGCGCCTGTTCCAGTCGGTAAGGCTGTGGTCACGAGTGGGGGTAGGCTTAAGGCAAAATGGGTTATTCATGCTCCAACCATGGAGCGACCGGCAATGAGGACAACTCTTGAGAAGGTGAGGGCTGCTGTAACTGGGGCCCTTGAGGCTGCCGTGAACAGGGGGATAAGGAGGCTGGCCTTCCCCGGGATGGGAACGGGGGTTGGAGGCCTAAGAGTTTACGATGCTGTTAAGGCAATGCTTGAGTCAATAAAGGAGGCCATAGACCGTGGCTGGCTCTACGAGGAAATCGTGCTTGTCGCTTATGGTGACGAGAACTTTAGGGAGTTCAAAAAGGCTTTGAGCGACTTTACCTCTCAGTAGCCTCAGCCTCGCCGAGCCCGGGAACCTCAACCGTTATTCCCTTGGGAAGTCTGGGAGCCTTTACACCCATTTTTCGCCCGAAGAGATACACGCCAAGGGTCATGAACACGTTGGTGATGATGATCGAGTTCAGGATTATGTCGTAAAGCGTCTCCCCAAACGGCATATTAAGGGTTATTAGGAACTGGGCGAACAGGGCGGGAACTAGCCCCCTCCCATATATTGAGGCGGCGGTCCAAATCTCGACCAGCGGCGATCGGCCAGCAACGGTCAGTATGGAAAGTGCTCTTGCTGAGAAGAGGAGAACTGATGCCAGTAGGCCTAAGAAGAGGCTTGTTATGTTGTTTATCGGCCAGGTGTACAGTAGCCCCATGACAACGAAGAAGAACGACCTCATTATGAACGTTATCTCGCCGTGGATGCTCCTTGTGGTTACGGCCAGCTCGGTCATGGCGAGGGGCCCTGTCTCAAGCCCTAAAATTAGGGTTATGAACCTGTGGTTGCCTATTATCAATCCGAACGCAAGGGCTGCCATGGCGCCGCTGCCATCAAGCCATGTGGTCACGGTATAGGCGACAAGGAGGGCGCCTAGAGTTGCCACGTAGCTATGTTCCTCCCTGGAAAGCTGCTCTATGGTGTATATCCAGAAGAGGCCTATCAGGGCTCCTACCAGAAGGCCGACTGAGACGCTTGAGACCAGCTGCTTTATTGCTGTCTGAAAGTTTGCCGTCTGCCCACTCATATATGAGAGTAGGGTAGTTGCGAAGATCAGTGTGTAGACGTCTGAGAGTGCGGCTTCTATGACAAGTATGTGTTTTACATCTTCGCTGAAGTGCAGCTTCATCACCAGCGGGACAACCACGGCTGAGCCCGCAGTAGCCAGCACGGCTCCCAGGAAGAAGCAGTAGCTCCACCTCAGCTGCAGGAAGTACTTTGCCATCATTGTGATGACGATGGTTGAGACCACGAAGTTTATGATACTGAAGGAAACACCTCTTGGGCTCTCCTTCATGATCTTGTATATGTCTAGGGACATTCCCGCATCGAACATGACCAGGGCGAGCGTTAGCTGGGCTATGTAATCTATGGATCCGAGAAGCTGCTCCCTTGGGAATATCGAGACCCCAGCCAGGTAGGACGTCCCGGGGCCCAGGAGAACCCCGAGGAATATGAGGGAGAGGGTGTCGGGAATGTACGTCCTCCTAAAGATGGCGTTCGCTATGAAGCCTAGGAGTATTATTCCCGACGCTATTATGAAGCTAGTTACTAGATCCATTAAGCCTATTCCCCCTAGTCCTCAACTATTTTTTGAGGCAATCCTTTTTTAACATATCGATCTCTATTCCTGAGGGTAGAAGGGCCTTGAAATACGATGTTTTGGTTGTTGGAGGGGGGCCTGCGGGATCGTGGGCCTCCATAAAGCTTGCCGAGCGAGGATTTAGGGTTCTCCTACTTGAGAAGGGCGGAAAGCATCGATATAAGGTCTGCTCGGGGGGCACACCCCTCAGAACCTTAAGCCTGCTGAACTTCGAGGTTCCAAATGAGCTTTTGGAGCGTGAGGTGCATGAGGTTAACATATATGGGCCGGATGGCGGCGTCTTACGGGGGCATACCGGGAGGGTGCTTGGCTACACCGTGGACAGGGCGAAGTTTGATCAGTGGCTTAGGGATAGGGCTGAGGATTCGGGCGTTGAAGTGATCTACAATGCCTACGCCTTTGACTTCAGATCCAGTGGAAGGTCTATGACGGTGAGGGCCTCCGTTGACGGTCTCTCTAGAAGGTTTGAAGGCAGCCTTATGATAGGAGCCTTTGGAGCAAGCCCCTCCCTCCTCAGAAGGCTGGGAGTAAGGCCTCCAGACTACCTGCTCTCCGTCCAGCTTGAGATGGAGGGTGATGAGGACGCTATAACAAGCGACATTGGCAACTCGCTGAACTTCTATGTAGACTCCAGGTTTAGTGGCTCAAGCTACAGCTTTCTCTTCCCAAAGAGAAGATACGTCTCTGTTGGCATAACCGAGAGGGCTTCTAGGGGAAGCCTGGTCGCCAAGCTTCATGAGCTTATACGTAGTCACCCCGTAGTTTCACGGCAGGTAAAAAGGCTCAAGGTTCGGAGGCTTCCTGGGGGCAGAGAGGTTCTGGCTCACCTAAACCCCAACAGCACTGCTGAGAGGACCTATGGTGACAATTGGGTGTTGGTGGGCGATGCTGCTGGCTTTGCAGATCCCATAACATGGGAGGGGATTTACTATGCTATAAGCTCGGCGGAGATAGCGGTGAAGATCGTTCCACGTCTTTTTGAGGTGGGCAACTTTACAAGTAGGTGGACGAGGCTCTACCAGTATGAGTGGATGAGGGAATACGGATATTTTCGCATGGAGTATCTGATACGCGACCTCCTCTGGACTGGTGACATAGATGCTAAGTGGAGGTTTTTGATCCGATTCTTTAACTCGGATCCGAGGCTAAAGAGCATCATTAACTGGGGCCTCTCAATACACATGTCTATGGCGCCCGTGATCATGAGGTTGTCCTTCATCGAAAAGTTTAGAATTGGATGGAGGCTTGGCGGATACAAGCTCATAACAACCCCCGAGAGATGGCTTGAAATGCTTAGCATTCTATTTGGGGTAGGTGAGAAGGCTAGAATTGAGGAGATATCCGAGGAAGCTTACAAGAGGTTTGAACAATTAAGCTTAAAAACCCGACATAGATAAAGGCTAATGTTAGTGGTGATGGTGTGATGAGGCATAGCCTTACCGCGCTTGTGCTTGTCTTGCTGCTTCCTATAATGCTCATCCCCTTTATGACAAGCCATGTCGCTGCAAGAGATTCTCAACGCGTTATTTGGAGTGTGACTTCTAAGGCGATTTTTAACCAGACATATCTTCCACCAATAGTCGTGGCTCCTGATCTCGACAACGACGGTTCTCCCGACGTTGCCATAGGGTTTAAAGATGGGCATATAAGGGTTTTTGGAGGCTTGTCTGGCAGCACGCTCGCAGACATCAGCATTGCGGGAACCCCAATAATCACTATGGCTCTGATGGATGATGTGAATGGTGATGGTAAGGTGGAGGTCTTAGCCTTGAGTAGCGATAGCATATTGAGGTGTGTTGACCTGGCTAATAGAAGGGTTTTGTGGAGTATAGGTGTTCATGGGGCTGAGGACTCATTCACAGTTTATCCCAGGGACATCAATGGCGATGGTGTAAAGGATGTTATGGTTGCACAAGGGTCAGCCCTCAAGGTAGTGAGCGGAGCTGATGGCTCCATCCTTAAAACCGAGCCGAAAAACTCGCTTGGTGTCACAGTTATAAGAGATGTTAATGGCAATGGTTGGAAGGACGTCGCTGTTAGGGAGAGCAAAAGTATAAGGGTTATAGACCCATACTCGCTGGCTGAGGTCTGGAGAAGTAGCTCAACCTACGCAGAGACGAGATTCATTATGAGCTTAGGGCCTGGAGACAGTTACATAGCCTTGATCGACGCCTCCATAGGAGGCTACATCTACATCTACGATACCTCTAATTGGAGGATGTGGACTAGAGTTAGAGGGAGCGTGCCGGGCTCCGTGATCGACGTCGGAGATATAGATGGAGACGGCATTAACGACCTTCTAGTAACATTCGTGGGTATATCCACCGACAATGTCTTTCTCTATAGAAGCCCTAACAAGCCGTTTATGTGGAAGAGGGCTATAGGAAACGGTCTTCCCAGGGCGTCAGTGCTAAGGGACTGCACAGGAGATGGAATTGATGAGGTTCTCTTGATAAGTCCGGAAGGAGGGGTTTTCATGCTGAATCCAAGAACAGGGGCCACGGTCGTCTCGTACGGACAATTTAACGGGGTTCCTCTAGGAGGTATTGCACTTAACTCCAATATTGGCGTAGCTATTTTAACGGGTAGTAGCTCAACGATAATTGGGATAGATATAAAGGTTGCCGACTCAACGCCGCCTGTTATCATCAGCTTCTCCCCAGGCATGAATGAGGGTGTTTCAACAACCCCTGTCTTTAAGGTTGTTGCTGAGGATCCCGAGAGCGGCCTGAGTAGTGCCATCTTCATAATAGATGATGTTGAATATAAGGCGAATTTTGACTATAACAACACGTTTAATCTCACCGTTTATCTAGGCGAGGGCATGCATACATGGAGCGCTAAGGTATGGAACAACGTTGGCCTATATTCCGAGATAGGACCCGTAAAGATGTTTATCGACAAGACTCCACCGATAATAGTGGATTTAAGTCCAAAGTCTGATGATATAGTTGGCGTAAATATCACCTTTTATGTTAAAGCAAGGGATGTCGGAAGCGGTGTAGCGAAGATTGAAGCCAGAGTCATCTACGGGACTGTTCAGGGAGAGTGGGTGGAGCTAAGCCAGGTGAGTAACGATACTTGGAGTGGAAACTACACTCTCAACAGGGAGTATTCGGGCCAAGCTGTCTATTGGCAGGCAAGGGTAGTGGACCATGCAAATCTGGCCGTCACGAGCTCTTTAATAGCGCTTAACGTTGACTGGACGCCCCCGAGAATAGCGGATGTCTACCTCTGGCCAAAAATTGTCATGGAAGGTGGTGAGGTGAGAATTTACTGCAAGGCGAGCGATTCTGAGACCGGTATTGAGAAGGTCGAGGCTAGATACACGATCGGTAATCAGTCTAGAACTATTGAGCTGAGCCCGCAGGGAGGTGACGTTTATATGACGTCGATAAGCCCTGTACCTCCAGGAGATCTTGTGGCGAGAGTGTACATACGTGATGGGGCGGGGAATGTGGCAGTCAGCCCTGTGCTCTCTACACATATATACATGACCCCAAACTACAGGATAGAGGCTTTAGAGATCTTTAAGGGAGAAGAGAAGGTTTCGGACGCTGAGGTAGGTGAGACTGTAAAGGTCAAAATAACGGTCGTGGCTGAAGGAGACTACTTCCCACAGGGAGCCAATATAACCCTCTACATAAATGGCAAGGAGGTTCGAGGCTGGTTCATAATGCCTGCCGCCGGGGAAAAGAGGGTTCTGACCTATGTATGGTCCTCGAAACAGCCTGGAACCTATAACGTTAAAGCAGTTTTAACAAGCGGCCTGGACAAAAATCCAAACGACAACACTGCAATAATACAGTTCAAGTGGAGGGTTAGGCCGCTGCAGACCGAGAGGCCTAGCGACATGTTGACATGGTTCGCCTTGGGTGCCGTCCTTGCAGCGGTTATATTCGCGGCAACCTACATCTACATTAGCAGGAGAAAGAAGCCCTCCTCAGGGGAGTAGCATAGCCCCTATATCCCCCACATTTGTCCCGGTCGGGCCTGTAAATATTAAGCCTCCCGCTTTATAGAAGAAGTTGTAGGAATCGTTATTCTCTAGGTATTCGATTGGGTCAAGCCCTCTCCCCAGGGCTACACTCATAGTTCCTTCATCTGCAATTGCGCCTGCAGCATCGGTAGGCCCGTCTATGCCATCCGTGCCGATGGAAGCTACAACGGCCCTTTCAAGCATCTTTAATCTGGGAACCGTAGCCAGGACGAACTCCTGGTTCCTTCCACCCCTTCCACCACCTTTTACTGTTACTGTAGTCTCACCCCCGAACAGGAGCATTATGGGTGGTTTGAATGGCCTGCCAACAACCCTTATACTCCTCCCAACCGCCAGAATGAATTTCGCAGCCTCCCTTGCCTCACCTTCCAAAAATGGGGTTAGAATAACAGCTGGGTATCCCAGCCTCCCAGCCGTATTTACCATGGCTTCAAGGCTGTCACGAACACTTGCTATGACAAAATTATGAACCCTTTTAAATAGAGGGTCGCCCGGCTTTGGCGTCTCCCGAACCCTCCCCACGACTCCTGCCAGTATTCTCTCCCTGATGTCCGGAGGTACGCTCTCCCACAAGCCCCGTCGCTCCAGGACGTTTTTTGCATCTTGGAAGGTTGACGGATCTGGGGCGGTAGGGCCGGACGCTATCACACTTAAGTCGTCGCCAACCACATCAGACATTATGAGTGAGATAATGGTTGCCGGCTGGGCCAGCCTTGCAAGCTGCCCTCCCTTTACGGCTGAGAGATGCTTTCTCACGGTGTTCAGTTCAAATATATCGGCACCAGCATTCATCAAGGCCTTAGTCACAGTTTTAAGGCTTTCAAGGGAGACACCCTCGGCCGGATAGGTCAGTAAGGCGGATCCGCCGCCTGAGATCAGGATAATGAGCAGAGTTTTCTCATTTAATCCCTCTACAAGCTTTACAAGTGCTTCTGCAGCCCTTAGGTTCTCCTCTGTGGGCAGAGGATGTATGGCCTCAGCAACCCTCACCTTCCTAAGGCTTGTCATCTGTGTTGTACCCTTCGGAATTATAATAAGCCCGTCCTCTATGAGGTCGCCTAAAACCCTCTCAACTGCTTCAGCCATCCTTCCTGAAGCCTTCCCCAACCCCACGACGATTATCCTTCTGTACTTCGATAGATCGAAACGCTGATCCTTAACGATCAGTACATTGCCCCTCAGCTGTATAGCGGCCTTCACAGCCTTAAAGGGGTCGACCCTCTCTATGCCCGCCTCCAAGACCTTGAGTACAGCCTCCCTTTCCCTCGTTGAGGCCAACTGATCAAAATTCTTTATTAACCTCATCTCACCTTAAGAGCCCAATTAGTCCATAAAGCTTTATTGGAGGTCAGGTATCGCTAATCTTGTGTTCAGGGCCGTAGCATTTGATGTTGACGGTGTCCTAACCAAGGTTAATAGCATATGGATGTATATGCATAAGGCTCTTGGAACTTGGGGAGAGGCGAAAAGAAATATGAAGCTGTTCTTCGAGGGCCGTATAACTTATGAGGAGTGGGCATTGCTGGACGTTGCCCTCTGGAAGGGTGTCCCATACTCCAAGGTTCTTAGAATAATGGAGGGGGTTCCACTGCGTGATGGTATAGAGGAAGTGTTCAGCGCCGTTACGGAGCTGGGTTTGAAGGTTATAGCGATAAGCGGGGGTTTGATGCCGCTTCTAGAGGTTCTGTCGAGGCGTTTTAGGTTTGACAAAATGTATGCATGCGAGCTTATGAGGGACGGCGACAAACTCAATGGCCAAGTAAAAGTCCATGTGACTTACAACAATAAGGGCGAGATTCTGAGGAAGGCATGCAGCGAGCTTGGAATTAAGCCCTCAGAATGCATATCGGTGGGGGACAGCGAGGTCGATATACCCATGTTTACCGTCAGCGGCCTCAGCATAGCCTTCAACCCGAGCAAATATAGGGTTGCTATGATGGCGGACATCACAATCTACAGTGAGGATCTAAAGCCTCTAGCGGAGCTTCTTAGAATGATATGCAGCGAGGATTGTCTTAAGCGGCCTGCTTAATCTCTTCCTCATAAAATACTTTTATCTTGCAGGGCATTGGAACCTTGTCCGCAGCTCTCCTAAGTGCCTCCCTGGCAATCTCTATATCCTCGGGATTAACCCACACGGACATTATCACATCGCCGCTCCAAACTATTGCAGCAGTCCCTATCGGTTTTCCAAACGCCTTTCGCATCCCGTCCTGAAGCCTGTCTGCCCCTGCCATCGCGAGCATCTTATTCTCTCTGAGGACGTGGTGCGGATATTTCCTTATCCTTAGGTGGTAATTCCCGCCCCTTATGTTCTCTGAAAGATACCTGTTGGCCATGACCCTGGCCGCCTCGAGCGCATTATGCCTTATCAAACCATTCTCCTTAGATATCAAGTCAACCCTGACCGGGTATCTCCCCTTGGTGTTGCCCATATCGAACTTCGTTATCTTGGGGTTTGGGACGCCCGATATATACTCACGCCTAGTGTAAGGCGGCGTGTCAAGGTACCTGTAGCACCTCCCAGGCCTCAGAGGCACTGCAGCTCACCCATAGAAAGCTCCTCAAATACTAATATAAGCGTGATGGTTTCACCTAACCCAACATTAGAAACCGTGATGTGGGTTTCAGCTAGGTTGATTGCGGAGGGCTGGCGTGAGTTTTAATTGGCTGTTCGGCTAATGCTGTTAATGATAGATAATGGATGTCAGGGTTGTCTTGGTAGAGCCGATCTACGACTTTAACATCGGGATGGTTGCTAGGAGTATGAAGAACTTTGGTTTCAAGGAGCTCTATATCGTGGCTAGGAGGAGCATAGGGATCGACGCGATCCGGTTCGCCTCCCATGCCGCCGACATAATAGAGTCCGCGGTCATAGTGAGAGATCTTGAAGACGCGCTGGTCGGGGTCGACTATGTAGTGGGCACCACGGGGGTCACGGGAAGCGAACACAACCTTCTGAGGATAGCTGTGCCAATATGGGAGCTAAGGCACACCCTTAGGCTCAAGGGTAAAATGGCTATACTTTTTGGAAGGGAGGATGTAGGCCTGCTTAACAGTGAGCTGCGGCGCTGTGACCTGATAGCGACGATCCCAGCCTCCGATGAATACCCGGTTCTAAACCTTTCCCATGCCGTCGCAGTAACGCTTTATGAGCTCACACGTGGCTTCCAAAGGAGGTTTAAGTACAGAGCTGCTACGCCGGAGGAACGCTTACTCATAATGAGGTTCCTCGAAGAATCCCTAAGGTTCTCAGGGCTTACCGGTCGAAAGCTGAACAGAGCTATGTTCGTCTTTAGAAGGGTCTTTGGGAGAAGCTTCATCTCAGGGAGGGAGGCATACACCCTTATAGGCTGCTTCAGAAGGATTAGGAACAGGCTTTCTCAGTGTGTGAGCTCCACTACGTAAAGCTCCTCATAAAACAGCTTGAGCCTCGCCACAATTCTAGTCTTGATCCCTAAATTGGCTGACATTCTTATAACTTCGTCAAGTGGGGTGAGACTTGAAACCACCAGAAGCGCCACAATGCCCCTTGGCCCGCCCGAAACCATCCTGAGGAAATTGCCGATAGCGTCGTTCTTCGGGCTCCTAACGGTCGCCCTGTCCAGGTCTGTGCTATACTCGTCAGGGGGGAGATAAGGGGGATTAAACGCTATTAGATCCACCCTATCAAGTCTCAGATGTCTTGCAAGATCGCCGACAACCACGTCAATAAATGGATACACGCCCTCCCTTAGGGCTCTACGCCTCGATGCTGCTGCAGCTTCAAAGTCTATATCGCTGCAGATAGCCCTCAATCCACGCTTAGCCACCTCGACACATATCACCCCGGAGCCCGACCCAACATCCACCATCACTTTAAACTTCCTGTTACTCACCGCGTCTAAGAGGAGGAAGCTGTCCTCCGACGGCGGGTAGACTGGCGACATACCCCATTAAGCCTATTTTCCCATGCGGTATTTGGATTTATTGTGAGGAAGAAGGAGCTGGAGATGCTACTTGAGGGGCTTGAGGAGGTCGAGAATCCGGATCCAAAGCTTGAGCAGTATATGTTAACCGGGAGGGATTCGGCGCGGTTCCTCTGGAGGGCCTTGCCTGATATTACTAACTCTAGGGTTCTTGACCCAGGTTGTGGTACTGGCAGGCTGAGTATAGGCGCGGCTCTCTTGGGGGCCTGGCATGTTGTGGGCCTGGACATAGATGTCAGGGTGCTTAGTATCGCCAAAAGAAACATTAAGCGTGTAGGTGTTGGAGGGATCGTGGATCTGATTTGCTGCGAGTACGCTAAGCCCTGTATTAGGGCGGTCGACGTGGTCGTCCAGAACCCCCCGTTCGGCGTTCAGAAGCCCCATTCAGACAGGATCTTCGTGGCCAGCAGCATGGGGCTTGCACGGATCGTCTACTCTATTCACAAGGCTGGAAACCGGGATTTCCTTATAAGGCTCTATGGGAGATATGGAGGCATTGTGGACTGGGTGGAGGCCGATGTAGTGGAGCTTAAGGCTACGATGCTCCACCATGTGAAGAGGATATATAGGGTCAGGGTGGATATCTATAGGGTTGTAAGGGGTGGAAGTTAGTTGACGATGCCCGAAAGAAAGGCCCTACGCATAGTGTTCCCAGGCGATGTCGTCGGGGTTGCTGAGGAGTTTATAGCAGGCGATGGGCTGGAGGAGAGGGACGGCTTCATATATGCGACAAGGCCCGGGCTGCTCGAGGTGAACATGTATACCAGGACAGCCTACGTTCTCTTCCATAAGCCCGTCAAGATCCCCAGGAAGGGCGACAGGGTCCTTGCCCGCATAACAAATGTTGAGAGAAACCTGATTTACGTCAAGGTATTTGCACTGGAGTCTAAGAAGGGGGTGCTTCCGCTGGATCTAAGCGGATACCTTATCCCGCCTCCCGGGCGCCGCCTTAGGAAGGAGGACATCATTAGGGCAAAGGTTGTGTCGCCCTCAACGCCCCTGATACTTGAGCTTAGCGAGCCCGACCTAGGGATAATTTTCACTATTTGTCCAAACTGTCTAAGCGAGCTTAGGCTGAGCGGTTCAAGGCTCGTCTGCAGGAACTGCGGCCATACTGAGCGGAGAAAGATCGCTAAGAACAACTGGTTTAAGCGGGTGAGGAGGAGCTGAGTTTATATTTATGGGTGTTGATCCATGGGTGGGACGATGGAGCTAAAGTTAAGGGTTCTTGAAAAGGGTGACAACAGTGTTTTGCTGGAGGTAGAGGGCCTGGATCTGGGATTTTCATATGCCATAGTAAGGGAGTTGCTTGAGGATAAAAGGGTGCTGAATGCATGGGCCAAGAAGGACCATCCATTAGAAAAGACCCTAAAAATGTATGTGCTTACTGATGGGAGTGTGACTCCCGGCGACGCCTTAAGAGAGGCTCTCTCAAGGATAAGGGAGAGTCTTGATGAGCTTAAGTCGGCGTTCTCTAAAGAGGTGGGCTTGAAGCGTTGAAACTTGAATCAAGAGTGTTCGGTTTCACCATTGGCAGAATACTGGAAAGGCTGGTTATCGTCGGTGTTTTAACCAGGTGGATGATGGTTGAAGATGTTACCTTCAGGTTTGTCGAGAAGAATGTCTCATTAGACCTCATAGAGATGATCTCGTCCTCCAGACATAAACCGCAGACAACAATTATAGTGTTAGACAAGGACTTCTTTTCCGAGGGTGACAGGAGGCATATTCAGTCTCGCTTAGGGATCGCAACAACGTTTTGTTGTAATGATAAAGGTGGCCACGAACCTTATCGGTATGCTCTTCTCGTCGCCCGCGTGCTGGCGTCCCTCGACCTAAGCTTTTAGGTTTATATATCATTATGTCTCAACTATTTAGGAATGAAGTTCTGCCCTAACTGCGGGAGTTTAATGCGCCCCTCTAAGAAGGGGGGTAAGCGTGTTTATGTATGTCCTAGCTGTGGATATATCGTTGAGGCGACTATTAGGAGCGGGATCTACGTTGGGAGCATAGATAACTCTCGTAGGATAAAGAAGGAGATCGTTGTTGTGGGCGAGGAGGCTTCCCTGTCTAAGGTTTCCGGAGTTAAATGCCCGAACTGTGGCTTTAACGAGGCTTATTGGTGGATGGTTCAAACTAGATCGGCTGATGAAGCACCGACAACATTCTATAAATGTGTAAGGTGCGGGCATGTTTGGCGCGACTACAGGTGACCTTATCTTCACCACGCCAAAGCTTTTTTATCTGCTGGCACAATTGCTTTTTGGTGGTGTAGCATGTCATTCAGATTTGCACTCAGCTCAGCAAACGTATTTTTGAACATTGTGGCCGCCATAAAGGAGATAGTGGATGAGGCGGCGTTCAAGATCTCCCCAGAGGGTGTCTCACTAAGGGCCATTGATGAGACGAAGATGGCAATGGTCGATCTAATGCTTCAGAATCACTTCTTTGACGAATTTGAGTGTACAGAGGAAAGCCTTATAGGCTTGAACATGAGCGAGTTCCACAAGGTTTTGAAGAATAGCATAAAGAGGGGCCGGCAGCTCACCGTGAATCTGCCGTCAAGTGAGGCGGGTATGCTAACGATACACATCACGAACGGGGCAAGGATAACGCACAACGTGCCCCTCATCGGAATTGAGTACAGCGAGTTGCCTACGCTTAAGTTGGAGACCACAGCGAGGCTTGTTGTGGAGACGGATTCTATGAAGGAGGCCGTTGAGGCGGTGTCAAGGTACCATGATAATATTATCTTCACAGCTACGCCGGACGAGTTCACCGTAGAGGCTAGAAGTGAAAGGGGCAGCGCTAAGTATACCTTAACTCAAATGGAGCTGATAAACCTCGAGGTTGATGAGGATCTTGTGAGATCTGCATATTCGGCTGAGTACCTCAAGAAGATATTTAAGCATAAGAAGCTTTCACCGACGATCTTTCTAGAGTTTTCCAGCGACGGCCCGCTTAGGGTGAAGTATCCTCTGGAGGAGGGTGTGGCTGAGCTTAACTACTACCTGGCTCCAAGACTGTATGAGTAGGTGGATAAGGGCTGATGGTGAAACTCGATCTGGCGGACCTCGCAAAATACCCGTTCCTCCCAGAGGCGAAAAGCTACGTTGAGAGACTTGGCATAGAGTTAAGGGAACTCTTCAACGATCCCGACTATAGCGACATATTGGAAAGGGCTTATGAGAGAGTTGTTGAGGCCCTTGAACATGGCTATGTGAGGTTAGGACGCGATCCACACATAGAGATAGTCTCATTTCCGGCTGCCATAGCGCTAGTGTCGTTTGTAGGCAGCGACCTGCTGGCACAGCGATACGCAACCGCTGAGGCTAAGCGGGCATCAAGGCAGCTGGAAAGGGATAACAACCTTGAGCTGACGGTATATATATCCGACGCTGTCTTCAACTGGGGCCTTAAGATTGTGCGCCGTGAGACTTTGGATGGGCGTATCGAGGAGACGCCAATGGTCCCGGTCTACACGTATCTAAAGTATGCCTCCAGGGTCAGTGGAAGCTTCTGGTCGCTGGTCTCCAGGAGAGTTGAAAACGGGTATGTCCATCTCCCATTAAGAGCGCTCATTAGGCTCCTGGAGGAGGCCATAAAGGACTATATACTTGAGAGGTTCAGCCCGCCAGTCGGCGTGGAGCTTGGGTATGCAGAGCCGTTGGTAGCCCGGCTCTCAGAACTCGTTAAGAAGAGGCTAAAACCTGCTGAGGAGCTGCTTGAGGCTTACAGGATTGGGGAAGAGAGCTATCCACCCTGCATAAGAGTGATGTTAGGGAACCTTAGAGCCGGTAAAGGACTGCCCCATCTCGCCAGGTTCACCATAGTCACTTTCCTCAGAGCCCTCGGCTGGGATGTGGATAGGGTTGTCGAGCTTTTCTCCATCCTTCCGGACTTTAATGAGCGGATAACAAGGTATCAGGTAGAACACATATTTGGTCTGCGTGGATCAAGAACGGTCTACGCCCCTCCAAGCTGCGCCACCCTTAAGAGAGGGAACCTTTGCTATGCGGGAGGAGACCCTATATGCGGGAAGGTGAAGCATCCGCTGCAATACGTGAGGGTGAAGGTTGGTGGAAAGGCTGATTAAACGCATGTTCAGAGACTATTATTCAAAGGCTTTTAGTCTTAACGAGTCTCTTGTAAGCCCCATTGAGAGAAGGGAGTTCGGCGTACAGTTCTTCGACGGCCTTATGCAAAGGCATCTAAGTTTTGCCGCCGGGGAGGAACTGAGGTCTTTCCTGACCTCTAAGGTTCCCAAGGGGGTATACTACTCTAGTGCCTGCTATGAAAACCCCGCCGCCAAGGAAATGGAGCTTAAAGGCTGGGTTTGCGCAGACCTCTCATTCGACATAGACGTTGACCACATACCCACCAAGTGTAAGCAGGAACACGACTGGTGGAGGTGCAAGAACTGCGGCTATGAAGGGCGGGGAATGTCCCCGCCCAGATGCCCAATCTGTGGCAGCGAAAGGATGGAGAGGCACACATGGATATGTGATAAATGTCAGCATGAGGCAAAGGAACATCTCTACCGGCTGGTTGACGACTTCCTAATGGGGGATCTTGGCCTCAGCCCTAAGCAACTAATTATAACCTTCTCAGGGCATAGGGGATACCACGTTAGGGTGGTCTCAGATGAGTACTCCAGGCTTGATCCAGAGTCGAGGGGGCTTCTGATAGAGTATATTCTCGGGCTTGGGGTTAAGGAGCTGGTTTTGGAGGAGGTTTCAGGGAGAAGGAGATATAGGGCGTATCCCCTGGACGAGTTGGGGTGGCGGGGGAGGGTTGCCCGTCTCCTTTATGAGGTGATAAGCGGCTACAGCGTCGAAGAGCTTCTGGAGATAGGCTTATCCGAGGACGCCGCCAGGTTCATAGTCAGAAACAGAGTTGGTATACTCAGGCAGCTGGAGGCAAGACGCCCATCATGGAGCTTCATAAAGGTTATAGGGAGGAGGAATTTTGAAAGCCTTGTTGAAGAGGCCCGCTTCAGAGGCGCAGCAATAATCGATGAGAGGGTGACTAGGGATGTGAAGAGGCTCCTCCGTCTCCCCGGGAGCCTGCACGGATCAACTGGAATGATGGTTAAGCCTCTAAGTTACTCTGAGCTGGAGGGCTTTAATCCCATGGAGATGCCGTCTCCATTCGAGAGATTTGGAGACCTCTGCATTAAAATTACAAGTAAGCGTACCTACAAGGTCACCGTCGGTGGGTATAAATACGATCCAGCCTCTAATCCTGTGGGAAGGCCGTTGAAGCTGCCAGCACCCCTCGCCATATACCTCCTGCTTAAAGGGCATGCCGAGGTTGTGGGTGATGGAGATTGTACATGAAGGTCTACGAGATCCTTAGAAGGGAGCTGCAGAGTCAGAAGCCTGAAAAACTCCCCAGGAACTTCATAGCTCAGGTCACCGAATATGTTCGAGACCTCATCACCAGGCTCGACAGCCCTGACAAGATATGCTCCAAGCTCGCGAGAATCGAATATGAAAACTTCAAATTAATGTTTAGAGAGCTCTATATGGTTAGGCTTAGGAAGCTCTCATCCCTGCCTGAAGGAGACTTCTCCAAGAGGCTTCTAAGGGAGCTCCCAGAGTTCATTAAGGTTCTGAAGTTGCTTGGAGAGGAGGTTGAGGAGCTTGAGGTGCCGGAGGCCGGGGCGCCAAGGCCCTCGTTAAAGCTAGTTTTGATGAGGGTCACTTCAAAGTTCGGGGATGTCATCTACGATGACGAGGGATTTATATATGGTCCCTTTGAAAAGGATGATGTGATATATGTCGCGGAGCCGCTGGCTAAACGGCTCGAGGAGGAAGGAGTCGCTGTGAGGCTGGTGCAGGGAGGGAGGAAGGTTGAAGGTTCCTAACCAGATAAGGACTTACTGTCCTAGATGCAGGAGGCACACGGTACATAAGGTTGTGCTCTATAAGGCTGGAAAGAGGAGAACTTTGGCCGAGGGCGAAAGGAGGTTTGCCGCTAAGAAGAAGGGGTATGGGAGCAAGAGGGCTGCCGAACAAAAGCGGTTTGCTAAGATTACCAAGAAGCAGGTGTTAAAGCTCATATGCAATGAGTGTGGCTATATACTGCACAAAGAGGGAATAAGGCTGAAGAAGGTTGAGATAGTGGAGGTTAGGAGGTGAGCTGGTTGAAGAAACGCAAGATCTTGATCCCAGAGCCTAAGTCAAGCTTTCTTAGAGTACGGTGCCCAGACTGTGAGAATGAGCAGATAATATTTAGCCATCCCTCAACGGTTGTTAGGTGTCTTGTCTGTGGTAGGGTTCTGGCCGAGCCAACCGGAGGTAAGGGTAAGATCTATGCTATTATAATCACTGAATATCACTGAAGTGGTTGGCAATGTCGGATGAGAAAAAATTTGTTTATTACAGGAGGGGGTTACCTCGAAGGTTCAGCTTAGTTATAGCCACGATAACCAGGATCATTAGACAGGGAGCCTATGCCTTTCTCGACGAGTATGGGCTTGAGGCTTTTCTCCCACTGGACGAGATCGCCTCAACCCGCATTGACAACATCTCAGACTTTGTGAGCATTGGGAGAAAGTATGTTTGTAAAGTGATAAGGGTAAATCCTGTGAAGAAGCATGTCGACATTTCTCTGAAGCGGGTCTCCGATAGCGAGAGAAGGGATAAGCTTGTAGAGTGGAAGCGCTGGCAGAAAGCCCTGAAGCTGTTTGAAATCTCGGCAATTGAGAGCGGCACTCCCCTCGGTCAACTTAAAAGAATAATGTCGAACCTGGAGAGAAGGTTTGATGACCTATTCACCGTGTTTGAGGAGGCTAGGAAGAGGGGGCCTGACTATCTAGTCAAGCTTGGCGTCCCCAGGAGACTGGCTGAGAAGATGTATCAGGAGGCTGTTGAGCACATAAGGGAGGTTGAAGTTGAGATAAGGGGGGTGTTAAAGATGGTCTCGTTCGCCCCTAATGGCGTGGTACTTATAAAAGCCGCTCTTAATGAGGGGCTTAAGGCTGTCAAACGTTACAAAAACGTGAAATTCGATGTTAAGGCTATCGGGGCTCCAAAGTACAGGGTTGTTGCAGTTTCGGATAACTATAAATCGATAGAGAGGGCGCTCAAATCCTTTATAGAGACCGTATGTGGAAGTTTCCGGAAGATGCACATGGAGTATAAGCCCCCCTACAACATGCATATCTGTAGTTTTGAAAGGGAGAAGGCGTAATGGGCGGCAGGATTAGAAAGTGCGGCAGGTGTGGAAGATACACAATTTCCGATAGGTGTCCTAAGTGCGGCTCAACCGACCTTAAAACACCCCATCCACCCAAATTTTCACCTGAGGACAGATACCTTATGATCCGCTATAAGTTCATATTGGAGAGAAGAAGGCTGGAGGGAAGGCTGCCTGGCTAGTTTTCCTCAGGGTAGATGACCTTATAGATGAGCACGTATCCATTGGGCTTTGAGGCGAACACCAGTTCGAAGTGCTCTGGCGGCGGTATGTTTATCACCGGCGGGAATCTCTCCCTCACACCTGGGATTTTGTTAAAGAGCAGCCTGTAAAGCGTCGTCTCGGCGGCCTTCGTCCCCGTAGGTACAGTCCACTTTATGCCAAATACATCCTCCTGCTTCATATAGTACTTCCTCACCTCCTCATCCGTATACCCGTACCCTATCCTCGCCATCCAGAGGCTCTTTTCAAAATCACCCCTGAATGGCAGATAGTACCCCTTAAAATTCTGGTGGTAACGGCCGAGGTCCAGGAAGTTTTCAAAGACGAGCACATATGAAACGTTTAACTGCTTAAATATTTTGAGGGCGACAGTCTCGTTGCCCATCAGTGCCCGCCCTATAAGTTGGATCTGTGTAAAGTTGAAGTTGGCGTTATCACAGGTCGACTTGAGACCTGTGTTAACAGTTATCCAGTAGCCGTAGTCCCACCAGCTCGCCACGACGGCATCTTTCGGTATGTTAGCCTTCATCCACAACAGTGCAGAAATCCAATCCTCATTATATGTCGCGGCCTCCGCAGCTATTATTGACTGTGGCTGATTGGCGGTTCTCCAAGCAAAGGGCGAACCTATGAAGCTGAGTAGAAGGATGATAACGATCATCATCACGATCATTCCCGAGTATTGTCTAACCTGCTCTGAGTATCTTCTTCTAGGCTTCTTCACAGTTATCTGGGCCACATAGTTTTCGATGAGGGTTGCTATACCAACTCCTCCCACAATAGCCATTGCTGGGGCTAGAAGGACACTTAGCCTTATAAGGGATGCCATAGCGTGAAGCGCCGTTGCGAAGTAAACTGCCATGAATATGTCTTCAGCCCTCCCCCTCCTAAGCATCATGTATATTCCTAGCGGGGCGAAGAAGACCAGCACGCCGAAGTCGATGAAGAAGGAGTACCAGGTTGAAGTCTGATGCTCACCGACCGACTCAAACCATGGGTGCCCAGTCTTGTAGAATGGGTCTAACACCACCAGGAATTTTCCTATGATTGGCTTTATCACACCGATATGCTGTAGTCCGTAGAACCCAGCCCCCAGTATGACCAGCACAAGCAGCGTGTAGAGTACTAGCCTCGCCCTATTCTTGACCTTAAGGTATAGGAACTCATAGAACAATATTACCACGAATGCGGTTAGTGGGAGGGCTGCGAAGGCTGTTTTAACAAAGCCCTGGATCTTCGGGATTTGGGAGATAACAATGAGTGTTAAGCCCATCGACACATAGTATGCAACGCCTATGCTCCTCTCGTATCTGCCAAGGACCATCACAGCTATAACGAATAGGGCGAGAAGGTTAAGCACATAGATGTAGGCTCCCCAAGTCATCGAAACATAGCTGAGTGCCAGGCCTGCGACTATGCCCCATTTAACTGAATTATTTTTGTACGCCTTTATGAAGCCGTAGAAGGCCAGGACTATGAAGAGGATCGCGAGGTTGTCATCGTCGTAAAAGCCGAAAAGGCTTCTCCCCAGCATTGAGGGAGACACTGCGACGGTTATTGAGGCAAATAGCCCAGCTCCCTTTCCGTAGATCTCCTTTGCCAGGTAGTATACAACTATTGTCAGAAGGGAGTTGAAAATGACAGGCACCATGGATACAAGAAAAACTAAATCTACCTTTATGCCAAGGGAGCTTAGGAGCAGGTAGAGGAAGGCACCCATGAAGGCAACACCGGGGTAAGCCGTCTTAGCCACATCCCTTCCCATCGGGTACCAGAAGTTAGGATCGTGATGCCAGCCGAACCACTCTATGAAGCCCGACCATCCCCGCTCAATTATCCACTTCGTCATATAATACTGGAAGTAGGGGTCGTACTCATTCAGGTAAACCCCGTATCTCAGTGGCGTTATCCTGAGGAGCACAGCCGTTATAAAGCTTAAAGCTAATACCGATGCCACGACTAAGTCAGGCTTCTCCGGCTTTGGGACACGGCTCAGCGGCTCCCTAAGCCTTCCAAGATATGGAGAGAGCCTTCTCCTCAAGCCCTCCAGCATGGTGAATCCCACTTGTTAGTGAGAGGAAATGCTTATAACGGTTTCCTCCCCATAACCCGTAACCACCCTGATGTACCCCGAGAACATCCTGTCGACTGAGGGGTCGCCCGTATCCACCAACAACCTCCTAAGCCTCCTCAACTTACGCCTTGTAGACACCACTATTACGCCCTTCCTGCCTATCTTTCTTAGAACTTCCGGTGAAAGCTGAAGATTGCCCCGTCCAAGCAAGAACCCCTGAGAGCCTATTGGTGATAATACAAGGTAGACTCTGCGCCTCTCTCTTAACGCCCTATTAACCAGCATACCCAAATCTTTGTCCGAGAGGGCGTCGTACTTCTCTTCATCCAACATCGCAGCAACCGTTATAAGCCCCTTTTTCAATCCAAAATACTCTGCAACCTTTTTCACAGTGCTGCCTGGACCGAATATGTATAGGGCGTCGGGCTCCCTATTTTCATAGAGCCATTTAGCTATTCCCTCTACCTCCTCCTCGAGTAGGCTGCTGGGCGATTTAGAAGCCTGGATGAGATCGCCGTAGGTGGGGACGAGGGCGTAGCCAAAGAGCCTTACATTGAGCACACCCCTCCTATACATCTCCTCATCTATGTCTAGAATCTCAGCCTCAACGAGCCTGGATCCTCCCAGTAGAAACTCCTTAAGCACCCTAGCGGCGGCGCGGGGAGTTATCGAGAACACAGAGCTGAACATCTTTACGCCAGCGGGAATCCCTAAGATCGGAACCCTCATGTCAACCGCCTCTACTACATCTCTAGCCGTCCCATCGCCTCCCACAAATACTATGAGCTTTACGCCCCGCCTCTCCATGGCTTTAGCCGCCCTAATGGTGTCCTCCCTACTGGTGTATGGGCTGGCCGGCATGTAAACAACCTTGTGGGAGAAGCCATGCCTATCTAAAAGCGTGCTCCCCATAGGGTAGGCGCAGGAGAGGAAGAGAGCCGAGATTCCTATTCGTTTAGCCTCTAGAAGAAAGTCCTCAGCTCTTCTTGGAGACCAGGGCTGCGCCCCTCGGGAAAGAGCTATCTTATATGCCTCCCCATCAGTGCCGCCAAGGCCGAGGCGGCCGCCCATACCAGCAATAGGGTTAAGGATAAATCCTATGGGGCCTGAAACATGCATCTCTTCACTAGGATAGGAGACTTAAGTATAAATAGGCGACGCTTGTGACGCCATATTGGTGTTAGCCGTGTATAAGGTGCCAAAAAACCTGAGGTACACGAAAACCCATGAGTGGGCGAGGATAACAGAGGAGGGCTACGTTCTCATTGGAATTACCGACTATGCACAGAAAGAATTGCTGGATGTTGTTCACATTGAGTTTACCGTTGAGGAGGGCTCCGAAGTCGTTGCTGGCGAACCCATAGCCGACATAGACTCTATGAAGACAACCGACTCAATATTTTCACCTATAAGCGGCGTCGTCAAAAAGCTTAATAGGCAATTAGAGGAGGAGCCCGATCTTGTGAACAAGGATCCGTATGGAAAGGGCTGGATAGCCTTAATAA
>WAQG01000107.1 GCA_015520395.1 Candidatus Geoarchaeota archaeon | reverse complement strand
CGTATATATTAAAGGGTTAGACAGAGTTTTTACATCGATCTCTGAGGCTATAAATGCTGCCAAGCCTGGGGATACGATCTATGTAGATAGTGGGGTATATCGTGAACACATTGTGATAGATAAGCCTCTGGCTATAATAGGGAGGGGATACCCTGTTATAGATGGCGGCGGCAGGGGAACAATTATTTTTATTAACCGTACCAATAACATTGTTATAAAGGGCCTGAAGCTGATTAACAGTGGAACCTCTTATGGAACTGAGGATTGCGGGATAAAGATTAAAAATTCGAGCGACGTATTCATAATTGGGAACATACTTGATCGGGTATTCTTTGGAATACTTCCCAAGGATTCTACTAATGTTTGGATAGTGAACAACACAATATCTAGCATTCCAGAGTTCTCAGTCACCGAGCGTCAACATGGCATATATGCCTGGTATACCAGGAGACTGTACGTTGTTGGGAACAAGTTCTTCCTGGTAAAGGATGGAACATATAGCGATCATGTCGACATGGCTTATATTGCAGGAAACTATATCAGTGACGGTAGATATGGTATTCACTTGATGTATTGTAATAATGTTACAATCAATGGGAACTATATTACTAATACGATAGCTGGCATGGCACTTATGTATAGCTATAATGTAACAAGTGTAAATAATGAGATCATACTTAATAGGGGTGGTTGGATCGGTGAAGGTATATTCTTAGTGGAAACAGATGACGTATTAATTGAGAATAACACGATTGTCGGCAATATAATTGGGATAAATATACGCTATACACCATACAGGCCCGGATACTTCTCTATAGTAAGGAGAAATATCATCGCGTTCAACTATGTTGGAATAACCATCGATGCCGAATCCGCCACGGAGCTTTACCTAAATAGTTTCATTGAAAATATTAGAGATGTCAGTTTAATCGGGTTTGGCATGGGTGATAACAAGTGGTTTAACGAGGAGCTCAAGGTTGGCAACTTCTGGAGCTCTCACATCGGCTATGATGACGATGGAGACGGCATAGTCGACAAGCCCTTTATCTCCCAGGATATTTTGGAGGATTTGATGGATGGCTATTCTAGCCTTCGAATATTCTTATATAGCCCGTCCTATCTTATGCTTGAGGTGATGAAGAAGGCGGTTGCCGTGAACCCCAGGGTAAAGGCTGTGGATCTGTATCCGCTGGTAAGGCCCCCACGCCAGCTCACCGTCAACAGGCCGCTTAACTTTACGAATTGGGCGTTCTCGGCAACCCTAACGCTTCCACCAATCTTACTCATACTTTACTTTAGGAGGAGATAGGGATGATAGTTGTTGGCGACCTGTATAAGGAGTTTAATGGGTTTGAGGTTTTGAAGGACGTATCGTTCAAGCTTAATAAGGGCGAGAGAATGCTCGTCTTAGGTCCAAACGGCTCTGGAAAGACGACGCTTTTTAGGTGTATAGTTGGGCTTCTGAGATTTGAGGGAAAGATAGAGATTGATGGGTACGATGTTAGGAGGCAAGGGCGGGTAGTTAAGCGGCTCATCGGCTATGTACCCCAGATCCTGAGGTTCCCCTATGGAAAGACGGCAAGGCAGATACTGGAGCTCCATGCAGCCTTTCATGATGTTGAGCTGGATGTTGAGGAGCTGCTCGGGAAGTTCGGTCTCGAAGACGTGGTGGATGTGCCAGTCAGCGAGTTTTCCGGAGGGATGAAGCAGAGATTCGCTTTGGCTATGGCGATATCCCACAACCCCAAAATACTGATATTCGATGAGCCCCTCGCTAATCTTGATTTTGAAGGGCGGCAAATCTTCCTTAAGCTTCTCAGGAGGTTTAAGGAGGAGGAAAAAACTCTTCTTATAAGCGCTCATAGGATCTCGGATATCCTATTCTATACGGACAAGGTGCTAATACTACATGAGGGCGAGGTTATCTATTATGGGAGCCTCGAAGACCTTCTTGAAAAGATAAAGACTGTCAAGTTCTGCGTTAGGGTTGAGAAGCCGGGTATCGAGATAGCCCGTGATGTGGGAAGGGTCGTAGAGAGGTCTGAACGATGGGTCATGGTTGAGACTGACGACTTTATCGACTCGATGCGGGTGCTGGCTTCCTCAGGGCTTGAGGTGGGTTACGTCTTTATAGAGGAGCCCGCCCTTGACGCCATAGTGATGAGGCTTAAGGAGGGTGCGGAACGGTGATAAGGTTTAGAGTTGTGAAAAGCCTAATACTTTGGGAGCTCACGGAAGCCCTTAGAAGCCGCTGGCTTGTCGCTTACGCCCTGTCCTATCTTCTGTTTGGGCTAAGCTTGACTCAGTTCTCCCTAATGGGTGTAAGCTACCTGGGGCTTCAGGCAGTTGGCAGGATAATGGCAACATTAATCAACCTTTCGCTTTACCTGGTCCCCCTTATATCATTAGTCCTCGGATGTATAAGCATAGTCGGTGAGAAGGAGGTTGGAATAGTGGAGTGGCTATTTTCAGAGCCCATAGGTGTGCTGGACTATGTCTTAGGGAAGTATCTCGGCCTCCTCATAGCAATATCTGTAGCCACATTCCTCGGATTTGGCCTGGCCAGCTGGGTTGTTGTTGTGGCGTTACCAGCAACGGATCTCCACAAGTACCTTATGTTTATTGTAGTCGCTATACTTCTGTCGATGGCCTGCTTATCGATCGGCATGATGATCTCGGCCAGCTCTAAGAGTAGGTTTGAGGCGCTGGGCCTGGCCTTCTTGGTCTGGTTCACGATGATATTTGTCTATGACCTCATGGTGATGGGCATGACTATATCGATGGGGCTTAGGGAGAGCGAGGTCTTCACCTTGGCCGTGGCGAATCCTGTGGAGGATGCAAGAATACTTATGATATACTTCATTGATCCAATGCTGACCTTCCTCGGCCCTCATGGAGCGTATGCCGTCAGGGAGCTGGGCGAATGGCTGCCCCTGGCTTTAAGCCTGATCCTGGCGATCTACGCAGTGGTTATATTAAGCGTAACTATATTTGTGCTTAAAGGTAAAGATCTCATAGCATGAAGAGGAGGCCTGTATTCAAGGAGGTGACGCTCCGAATAAGGCCCCCACCTCATAGTTGGGTCATAGAGCTCCTTAGATATTATCCGGCTAAAGTTGAGATATTTGACTGTAAGGCCATTGCCCATGATAAGGTTAGCGAGATATTCGAGGTAAAATGCGATCCAAAGCATGTGAAGGATGTTGTTGAGAGGCTTAAAAAGTCAAGGTACATAAGCCATTTAGAGATATTTGAGAGTGATATTAAGAAGGGAAGGATTTATGGTGTCTTAAGGACGGCCCACTGCAGCGTGTGCGAACTTTTCTCAAAGACGTCTGAATGCTTCCTCGGCTCAGCTATCTACGACATAGAGAACAGGTATGTCAGGTGGACTATGATAGTAAGGATGGATCTTCTGGAGGTGATGCTTAAAAGACTGCTAGCCAACGGCCTCGAAGTCCATGTCGAGAGGATCTCAAACATCGGTAGAGAGGAGAGGTCTAGGGAGGAGTTAACATTAAAGCAGGAGCAGATGTTGAAACTTGCCTGGAGGCTTGGATTCTTCGACTTCCCAAGAAAGATAACGCTCCAGAAGCTTTCAAGGCTTACTGGCCTCTCCCCGGCGACCGTCGCCGAGGTCTTAAGAAGTGGGTTGAAGAAGCTCGTCTCTTCATATTTCAAAGAAAAGAATGTCAAGAAGTCTTCTCATTGAAAGACCAGCACCTTATAAAGCGATATCAGCGTTTCGAGGGGCGGTGAGAAGCCTCGTCTGACCATTCTCAGGATGAGGCTCTCAGCATGTTTAGCGTCTATGATTCCCGCCCTCACGGCTTCCAGAAGAATGAATAGTATGCCCCTGGGCTTGACGCGGATTATTCTGGATATCTCTGCAACCAGCTCGTCGTTCACCATTAGGATATCAGCCTTTAAATCTATTGCCAGGGCCACAGCCTCCCTATCATCATCTCCAATCTCGACGCCAAGTTCACGCTCTATATGCCTGACTATCTCAACTGAACACTTGTTTGGTCTTCTCATTATTATCAGCTTATTCTTTAGGGCCCTACGGATGCTTCTGGAGTAGGAGTTTGCCTTATCACAGGCTATAGACCTCCTATAGACCTCTGGGGGGACGTAAACGTTGCCATACCTCTTAGAAATAACGGGCTCCAGAAGGCCGAGGGAGGCAAGCCACACTATAGGACCCGTATTACCAACCACCCTCAACACTCCCACCTAACTAAACTCCTCCTCACAGTACCTCAGAATCACACCCCTCCTCTTAGCCTCCTCAAGTATCTCCCAATAACCTAAGCCGGTTATCTCCGAGACCCTGCTAAACGAAATTAAGCCCCTCCTGTAAAGGTCGAGCGCCATCCTGATCTTAAGCTCCCTCAGCCCCTCCCTTAACGCCTCCCTGAGCACCGCTGACCTATCCTTTCCAAGCTTATCCGCAATCTCATCAATCTCATTAAGCATCTCCCTTGGAAGCCTCACAGTGGTTACAATGTACGGCATCTCAGAAAGATACTACTAATAAAGGGAAATATATACCTGACATGTCAAGGCGCGCGTAGACCACTAAACCTAGACCCCCTCATAAACACAGCCACCACGACCAGCCCTGCTACAACGAGTCCGCCAGCGATCAGCCATATGAGCAGTGGGGGCCAGCCTCCATATCCACCAGCGTTTTGTTCCTCCTGAGTTTCGGGCGTCTCATATAGCATGCCTTTAAAGACCCTTATAATATCGCCTTCAGGGCTTCTGACTGTCTGCTCAAACTTAAGCAGTAGGCCTGTTTCAACATTTATGACCATGTGCTCTTCTACCTCATTGCCAATGCCAGATAGGGTGGCCGAGAGGCTCACAACATCCTCCTCGTATTTAATCTCGTAACGGAGCATTTTTCCACTCTGCTCGTAACCCCTCCTAAGATCCTCAAGGAGCATTTTCTGGGCTTCCCAATACTCCCTTCCCACAGGTCCATAGGGCATGTATAGGCCCAGCTTCTGAGGCGTGTCGTTTTTCATCACGGTCCTACCATTGATTTTCACATCGCAGAGTGGGATTTCGATAGTGAACGCGACGCTCCCATTATAATATCTCATATCTAGAGTGGTTTTCCCTGTCACCACATAATCTATCCTATCGCCAGCATTGAGCTGTATCCCCCCAACTTTAACGTTAAGTGCCTCTATAACTATGTAAGACGCCCTAGCCCCAGGCTTGACTGCAAGCCTATAAATACCCCCTGCACGAATAGCCGAAAGAGAGGCTGCTACTAGGAGCGTTGAGATGAGAAGCACAACGCTCAGCTCTTTAACTCCCAACCTCGCACCATGCACAGCCCCCACCAGCACTCTCATAGGCGTACACGGTATATGTCTTTAATCAAGGATTCCACATGCCTAGGCCCTCAAATATCGCCACAAAGATGCCCAATTCCTGCCGGGCATCCCTCATTTAAGGCGGTGGGCGGCTAAGTCCTTCATTATTAGCCAGTTTTTAGTTGTGATTGAGAGAGCCTTCCCGTTATTGGTCGACCCAGCCGTTCAAGCACCTTAACCAGGCTGTATAACGTTAAATTGACCGGAGTCTTGACGCCCAGGGCTTTGCCATAGCTCACGATCGCCCCACAAAGCGAATCTATCTCCGTTCTCCTCCCCCTCTCTATGTCCTGCAACATGCTTGATTTGCTTGAGGATGTTGCCCGAAGTAGCTTTATGAACTCCTTATATGGATCTCCAAATCGTAATTTTATGCCCAGCGTTTCAGCAACCTTAGCTGCCTCCGCCATGGCCATCTTCGAAACCTCTAGCAGCTCCGGTCTCTCAAGAAGCTCCCCATTTCTGAGCCCAGTAAGGGCCGTTACCGGATTAATTCCCACATTCAATATCTCCTTGCTCCATATCCACCCCATTATATCCTCAGATGCCCTTGCATTCAGGCCAGCATTATTAAACACCCTCACCACCTCCTCAACCCTCTCTGTAACACCGCCCTGCAGCTCTCCGAGAACCGTAATTCCAGCACCGCCATAAAACACCCTACCTGGACCTAGCAGAACTGCGGCAAAGGTTGTTATCCCGGCCAACACCCGGCTCTTCCCAACATACCTAGCAATTATGTCTGCATTATCAAAGCCACTTTGAAGCGTTAATACCATTGTTTTGTCTCCGAGTATTTTTGCAGCTGACTCAGCCGCCTTGGCGGTGTCGTAGCTCTTGGTAAAGATTATTATGAGATCCGGTGGCTCGCTCAGCTCAGATACGCTGGTGGTGGCAGCCACCCTCACGTCTTTTTCCCAGTCAAGCCCCTCAATCACAAGCCCCCTCTCATTAATCCTCTCAACATGCTCTCTCCAAATGTCGACGAGAACTACATCCTCGCCAGCATCCCGCAATAGACCCCCATAAAGGCCCCCCATGGCACCAGCCCCAATGACAACTATCTTCAAACCACCCACCATGAGGATTAAGCCATGAAACCCCATATAAACTGCTCGACGATGGTTAAGCTTATTACCTCGGACTCCGATGTATGTCTGGGATGTGACGTTGTGGAGGCTGAGGACTTCGGGAAGCAGAAGAATGGGGCTCGACAGCCCCGGCATATCCCTGGAAGGGGGCTTAGAGCTTATGAGAAGTTGAGGAGGGAGCTGAGGGCGGGGGTGTATGCCTTGCTCACCCTCAAAGTTCTGGCCGAGGAGGGGCCAATCCACGGTTATGGCCTAAGGGCTAAAATCGAGGAGATCTCTAATGGCTGGCTGCGGCCAAGTGAGGGCACCATATATGAGATGCTTAAAGTTCTTGAGGGAAAGGGGCTTGTCAGATCCTACTGGGCGGTTGTCAGGGGGAGGGCGAGGAAGCTCTATGAGGTAACGGAGGTCGGGAGCACTGTCTATAGGATGATGATGGGGGAGGTGATGCTGCTCCGCAGGCTCCTCGACTATCTGATTGGGGGTGGGGACGATGCTTGAGTACTTTGACGTAGGCATCTCCCTTCTCATATCGGTTTTAGGCATAATTGTAGCCTTCCTTGCCGGGAGGATAAGGCCTAACCCGTTCCTCGGATTCAGGGTTGGGCAGGCGATGGTATCCGAGGCTGTTTGGAGGAAGGTTAACAGGGTGTCGGGGTACCTCTTCGCGTTGGTGGGGGCTGTGTCTGCCGTAATCTCACTACTGCTTCAAGCGCCACTGTCACTCATGATCCTAGCCCTTCTGGTGATCCTCGCAACATTCTCTCTAATGATCTATTCGGAGAGAGTTGCCGAGATCGAGCTCCTAAGAGAACCAGCTGAAGCCGAGGTCTATGGAGAGCCTAGGAGAATAGAATCGGTAACACCTCCGTCAATACTAGTCCTTGTAGGAGTACTGGTGATGGGCCTAACACTCCTCTATATGGCCCTATCATATCATGCGCTTCCCCAAATGCTGGCTGTCCACTTCGGCCCTACGGGGCTTCCCGACAGGTTCGAATCCAAGGAAACCTTTTACTTAGGCTTTACTCTGGCACTATTAGTAATATATGGCCTTACAGCCGGATTCTTCCTGGCCGGGTCGAGAATGCCGATGCTATTCCACAGGCCATGGCTAGACTGGCCATCGATGAGGCGTATCGCAAACGCCGTTTACATAGTCCTAACAATAGTCACAACTCTAGTTTCCTATGCTGTGGTAGACATAATCTGGTACAACCTCCACGGCTATCACCCAGCAAACCCCCTTATGACCGTCATCCTTGGAGTTGCCATCATTATAGCCGCAACGATCTATGCCATTACAATAACCTTTAGGGCGTACTCAGAGTGGAGGAACGCGGAATCCAGGTGAATCCAGTTGCATTAAAGAAGCCCATAGACCCAGGGCCGCCGATCCATCAGCCTTGAGTCAACCTGCCCCTACCCAGCCGAGATGAGCTCACCGGTTGCCGAGGTTTAGGCCATGAGCTCCTCTTCGTCGCCACCATACGCTCCTTTGTGAGTATCTTGATGGCATTAGGGATGCTTGACGTTTTATGAATAATGTTTAAATTTCCATGGTTAGCCGTCAGCCTGTGATCGAGGTGAAGGCTCGGCTACTTCTCCTCCTCGTTTTTCTCCTCGGCGCAACAATACTTATTGGCGGTTCTAGGGCCGCCGTGAGTTCTCAGAGGTACATCCCCGTAGGCTCCTGGAGCCCCATGGGGCCGGATGGCGGGGATATGCACTTTGTCTATGTGACAAGGAAACATGTCCTCTTCGCCTCACACGGC
>WAQG01000106.1 GCA_015520395.1 Candidatus Geoarchaeota archaeon | reverse complement strand
ATATGTGAGTGAGATGATTCCGCGTTCCAGGAGAATCATAGTGCTAGAGGTTGACGTGAGCACTGCCATACCCTCTAGCACGCTACCACTAGACATCAGTCTTAGCTGGACGCAGCATGGGAGGAGCGCCTCCTCCACCGAGCCCATATACGTACCGGTCACGTCGGCGGAGATCCCGGAGCCTATAAAGGTAGGCGGCGCTATGATTGCCGTGGGAGCCATAGTAGTCGCTGCTATAATGTACAGGTTAAGGCGTAGGTTCTAGATTAGCATGGGCACCTTAAGGTCGCTTAGACTATCAACGTCAACGTCGAAGGTGTAGTGTATCCTCGAGTATTCCCTTCTAAACTCTACTACCTCCCTTCTAACCCGTCCAGGGTCTTCGCCGTCGATCACAACCCTCCTCATAAGCTTGGCAATGTATCTGAAGTCGTCCTCTCTCATCCCCCACCTTGTCATCTCCTGGACTCCCAGCCGTAGCCCGCTCGGATCCTTTATGGCGTCTGGAGGATCGTAGGGTAGCAGGTTCTTGTTTGTTATGATGTTTGCCTCTTCAAGCAGGGTAGCGGCCTTTGCCCCTCCTCCGTGCCTTCTAACATCAAGTACTACCTGGTGACTCTGCGTGTAGCCTAGGTGTTCCCCGAGGACGTTGAAGCCCTCTGCTGCCAGCGCCTCCGCGAACGCCTTAGCATTCCTCACTATCTGCTCTGCATATTCGCTGCCAAAATGCATCATCTCCAGCGTGGCAACGGCGGTTGCAGGTAGCCTGTGGAGGTGATGGTTGCTGACAAAGACTGGGAACACAACTTTTGAGACCGCCTTGTACAGGTCTTTACTGTTTGTCATTATGACGCCCCCCTGGGGGCCAGGGAAGGTCTTGTGCGTCGACGACGTCACTATGTCTGCTCCTTCTCTTATGGGATCCTGGAACTTGCCCCCGGCTATCAAGCCTAGGACGTGTGCGGCGTCGTAAACGACCTTGGCACCTACCTCCCTGGCTGCCTCGGATATTTCCTTGACGGGATGTGGAAAGAGAAACACGCTCGCCCCTAGGGTTACAAGCTTAGGTTGCATCTCCCTGATCATCTTGGCCGCCTTATCGGGGTCTATGTTGAAGGTTTCCATGTCGAAAGGGAGTTCGATCTGTTCTATCCCTAGCCCCCCTAATATCCCATATCTAGTGTGGCTCACGTGCGCTCCCGCCTGGACGGGGGCTATTAGCGCTTTGTCGCCGTGGTCTGCCAGCACCTTAAATACTGTGGCGTTTGCTATGGTCCCACTTATGGCTCTAGGCTCAACATATTCTACTCTGAACAGTCTCTTCATGAGCTCGGAAAGGAGGATCTCGACATCGTCGACGTACTTCGTCCCCTGATAGTAGCGCTTTCTAGGCTTCCCCTCTGCATACCTGTGCATCATGTCTGTGAGGTACGCCGCCTCCGCCAGTGGGCTCATGACGTTCTCCGAGGCTATCAAGTTTATGGTTTCCAGCCGCCTCCACCTGTTATGTTGCCTGACGATGCTTATGATCCTTTCAAGCTCATCCGGTAAGATCTCAGGCCTGACGCCGTCCATACAGCCACCCATCAATGTAATCATTTCTGTCACAATTAAACCTAGCTCTGCCGATGCCAACCAACCCTAAAGAATATCTTGGGCCAACGTTGAGTATAATAGTGTAGGGTGATCGTATGGTCAGGATATCCTGGCATGGACATGCATGTTTCGAGGTCATATCGAGAGATGGTACCGTGATAGGCTTCGACCCTCATGATGGGGCCAGCCTGGGCTTGAAGCCTCCATCGTTCAAGGCGGACATTATCCTAGTGTCACACGAGCACTTCGACCACAACGTGGTCTCACAGATAGCAAAGCCAACCTCTAAGGTATACTCTATGTTTGAGGGGTCGGAGAGGGTGGGGGCGGTGGAGATACTGGGACTCCCCTCATACCACGATAAAGCCAAAGGGGCGCAGAGGGGTAGAAACATTATTTACAGGGTGAAAGTTGACGATACTACCCTGGTACACTTGGGAGATTTAGGGGAGTTACCAGCAGGTTCAGTGATGGATGCTATTGGAGGATGTAGCGTGCTGTTCCTCCCCGTGGGAGGCAAGTTCACTCTAGAACCTGAAGAGACTGTTGAGTTCGTTGAGAGGGTTAGGCCGAGACTTGTAGTACCCATGCACTATAGGATACCAGGATGTACTCTGCCGATAAAGGATGTAGAGTACTTCTTAGGGCTTGCAAGATGGCCTG
>WAQG01000105.1 GCA_015520395.1 Candidatus Geoarchaeota archaeon | reverse complement strand
TCGCCGTGCTCTCGTAGGGGGAGACGATCATGTTGATGCCGAGGGCTCTGGCGAGCTCCTCGTACTCCGGGTGGGAGAGCTTAACAATCACTGACTTGACGCCCTTCCGCTTTGCGAGCAGCGCGCTAACAATGTTTATCGTATCACTGCCCGTCGTCGCTATGAAGACGTCGGCGAACTCCAGCTTTGCGCGATCCAGGGTATCCGGGTCGGCGACATCACCAACGATGAGATCCACGTGGGGGAACTTGTCGAGGAACTTCTCGGCCAGCTCCCGGTTCCTCTCTATAACGGTTATGTGGGCGTGATCCAGCTCATCCCTAAGGTAACGGACGATCGCCCTCCCTATCTCACCAGCACCCGCAATCACTATCCTCATGGGCCTTCCAACAATAGAAAGAAACTTGCATATATAAAGGATTAAAACAGCCCCACCCACAGACACGTTCGATGGAGGCGGACGAACATCTGCGGGGCAATCCCTTTAAACCCTTAAGCCCAAGGTGATATAGCCTTGGGAGTAAGGGAGCGTCTGGAGATATGGTGGTTCAGCTTTAGGCTAAGAGCCCAGGTCTTCCTTAAGCGCCTCGGAATAGACATCTCCTCTCTGGGCTACGCTCAGAGGTGGGTTATACTCGGCAGCCTAATAGGCGTGGTGGGAAGCCTAGGCGCGATAGTTTTCACATCCCTCATCCAGCTCTTCGAGCTTGCCACTCGCCCCCTAATGAACTGCTGCATAGTAGCGGCTCCCACAGTGGGCGGGCTCGTCAGCGGAATACTCGTCTACACCTTCGCCCCCGAGGCCGAGGGGCATGGAACCGACGCCGCCATAGACGCGATACACAGGAGGTGGGCCAGGATAAGGGCTAGGATCCCCGTGATAAAGACGCTTGCATCCGCCTCGACGATCGCCTCTGGTGGGAGCGCGGGGAAGGAGGGGCCGATAGCCCAGATAGCCGCCGGGATAGGCTCCGTTCTGGGGGAGAGGCTCAGGTTAAGCATCCGCGACAGGAGGAACCTTGTGATAGCTGGCATTGCCGCGGGGATAGGGGCTATATTCAAGGCCCCCTTGGGTGCGGCCATATTCTCGGTTGAGGTGCTGTACAAGAGGGATTATGAGGTTGATGCTTTGATGCCAGCGATAATAGCCTCGATAGTCGCATACTCCATCTACGGCGCGTTTACAGGGTGGACGCCCGTCCTCACACACCCGGGCTACGCCTTCAACCCATTAGAGCTCGGCTTCATGGTGATCGTTGGCGTGGTGATGGGCGTACTCGCGGTCATCTACGTCACAATATTCTATGGTGCTCGGGACTACATATTTAAGAGGATTAGATTGCCAGACCACGTTAAGCCCGCAATCGGCGGGTTCCTCGTCGGCCTGATAGGGCTGAAATACTCACAGGTGCTCGGCGGCGGCTACGACGTGATGAACGGTATACTAAGTGGGCGCATAACCGCCGTGCACCTCCTCATAGTTCTGGCCATATTTAAGATAATTGCAACGTCCTTTACGATAAGTTCCGGTGGGAGCGGGGGGGTCTTCGCACCCTCGCTGTTCATAGGAGCCAGCTTCGGAGCAGCTATGGGCTACATATTTCACCAGATAGCTCCCGAAATAGTGTCCATGCCCACAGCCTACGCCCTCATAGGGATGGCAGCATTCTTCTCAGCGGCCGCCAAAGCCCCACTAACATCAATAATAATGGTGGCCGAGATGAGCGGAGGCTACACACTCCTAGTCCCAATCACCATGTCATCAGTCATATCATATGTCGTCTCTGGGGCGAGATCCATCTATGAGAAACAAATGCTTCATAGACAAGCAGGTTACTAACCCTAAGCCACCAGTCACTGTGACAAGCCGCCTCCCAACCTAGATTATAGGAATAAAGAAACTAGGTGAAGGTTTTAAGATCTCATCATGAAGTCCTCATGACGTGTGATGTCTGTTTAGTGCTTGGAGGGGGGACTCGATTAGGAGACCTCTTATGTTGTACACAAACATATGATAATGTATGCAATTGTGCATAATTGTATTTAACCATACATTGTTAAAAATATAGCAAAAATGCTTATATAAGTGTTATAATCAAGGCATTAGTGAACCCTTCTAGAGGGTGTTTAAGATGGTTGATGGGTTGAGGAGGCCTAATGGGTCTGAGACATCGAGGCTGGGAAGGCGGGAGTTTCTAAAGGGTGCATTGCTGGGCGCCGCAGTGACGGTCGGTGTGCTCAGTGGGGATCTGAGCTTGCGGGTTGCCGCCCAGCCCAGCCCCCCAGCGGAGTCTCTGGCGTTGGATAGGGAGAGTGAGTTGGTGAGGATGACTAGGGAGCTCCAGGAGTCGTTGAAGAAGCCCTTGCAGGAGAGGAAGTGGGTTATGGTGATAGATCTTAGAAGGTGTGTGGGCTGTCACTCATGTACAGTGTCGTGTATTGCTGAGAACAAGACTCCACCCGGGATAACCTATAGGCCGGTGATGATATGGGAGACTGGGGAGTACCCGAACGTTAAGCTGAACTTCCTGCCAAGGCCCTGCATGCAGTGCGATGAACCGCCATGCACATCGGTATGCCCTGTTAACGCTACTTGGAAGAGGGAAGACGGCATAGTTGTCATAGACTATGGGAAGTGTATCGGTTGCAGGTACTGTGTAATGGCATGCCCATACGGGGCCAGAAGCACCGATTATGGGTACGAGTGGGTGCCAGAGCTGGAGCATGGTCCACTGGCAGGCACAGCGGCGAAGGAGAGACAGGACAGGGTTAAGTCGTTGGAGTACCAGCCCACTCCCTGGTATGGGGGGCCCTATGGGAGGGGTGACACTATAGGCATTACTAGGAAGTGCCACTTCTGCATACATAGGATTGAGAGTGGCGTTCTGCCGGCCTGCGTCTCGACTTGCATCGGCGGCGCAACCTACTTTGGAGATCTCAACAACCCTAACAGCCTTGTTAACGAGCTTCTAAGGAGGTATGGGGCGTTTAGGCTGAAGGAGGAGCTTGGCACTGAGCCCTCGGTCTACTACATAACTGGTGAGGGTGGGGCCTCCGTTATTTCAGAGTTGGAGGCTATGGTGGATAGGTACAGGGAGGAGGTTTTGCTTAGGGAGTTTGGGGGGCGTTTTAGGGCGGGCCTAGGAGGTGGTGGGCTTGAGTAGGAGGTATCTTGCCTGGATAGCCATACTCGTAGTACTAACTGTGGCCACGGGGTATTCGTGGTACGTCAGGGTGCTGTACAACCTGAAGATAACGGCGCTCTCACAGTCCTCGACGGCCTGGGGTCTGTGGGTCTCGTTCTACATATTCTTCGTTGGGCTGAGCGCCGGGGCCTTCCTAATATCCACGCTGGTCTATGGGTTCGGGCTTAAGAACTTCGAGAGGATAGGAAGGTACGCGCTGCTCATAGCCATACTCTCGCTCTTCGGGGTCTTCCTCTCAATACTGCCGGATCTCGGTAGGATGGAGCGGTTCATCTACCTATACACGTCGCCCAACTTTAGCTCATGGATAGCCATAGAGGCTTGGATGTATGTGATATACATAGTCATATTGATAGCAGAGCTATACCTGGTGTCTAGGGCCGACATAATCAAGCTGGCCAATAGGGGCGCTGGTGGGATCTACAGGCTCCTGGCCCTGGGCAAGAAGAGCTATACTGAGGGGGACGCTAAGAGGGACGCCACAATCGTGAGAATACTTGCCCTTATAGGGATACCCGTGGCGGCCATAGGCGTTCACGGCGGGACGGGGGCCATATTCGGCGTGATTGGGGCGAGGCCGGTGTGGTTTGGGGCTTATACGCCCATCTACTTCGTCCTATCAGCATTGTTCAGTGGCGCTGCCCTTGTGCTCGCCTTGTACATCTTGACAAAGTGGCTTCAGGGCGGCGAGATAGATCCGGTGACCGTCGATTCGATGGTGGGCGTCGTCATCCTTCTGGCCTTTGTAGAGCTTTTCTTCATGTTCTGGGAGGTAGTGACTAACATGTGGACTACAGCCCCGACGGCGGAGCGGGAGATCCTAAACATAATGCTGTTCGGATCCTACTGGTGGGTGTTCTGGGTTGTAGAGCTCCTATTGGGCTTCATAGTGCCGCTAGGTATACTGATGTTTACCAAGCCTAGCCGCAGGCCGCTCCTGGCAGCCCTCGCTGGAATCCTGATGGTTATAGGGGTGGCTGGGATAAGGTTCAACATAGTTCTTCCAACGCTCGCCGAGAAGCCATTCCCGTGGATGCCGCCCGAGTGGGACATTAAGATGCTTCCATGGGACAGGATCCCAGGCTACGTGGCCGGCGCTGCCCAGTGGATAGCCAACTTCAGCCAGGGGACGTACTACTTCCCAACCATCTGGGAATGGATGCTACAAGCATCAATAATATTCCTCCTACTCCTGCTCTACAGCATCTTTGTCAAGGTTATTCCAATGGAGGTGGTTGAGGAGTGAGTCGTAGGATCTCAAGGAGGGATTTTGTCAAGGTTGGCGCGCTCCTCGGTGGAGCGACGGCCGTGATGCTGAGTGTTCCAGAGGCCTTCAGAAAGTATGCTGAAGCCGTCAGGGCGGCCGCCCAGGGCGGCGAGAACCCCCTCGCAAAGCCCGAGTCGATCATATACTCGGTCTGTCTTCAGTGCCACACGGCGTGCCCCATAAAGGGTAAGATACTCGATGGGGTTTTGGTCAAGCTGACCGGGAACCCGTACTCGCCGCAGAACATGACTCCGCACATACCCTACAAGACAAGGCTTGACGTGGCGGCGAAGATCGACGCCTATCTTTGCGTTAAGGGGCAGTCAGGCATTGAGAGCCTATATGACCCATACAGGGTTATAAAGGTTTTGAAGCGCGCTGGGCCCAGGGGCTCTAACAAGTGGAAGACCATCCCGTTTGACCAGGCGATAAAGGAAATCGTGGAGGGAGGCAGGTTGTTCAGCGATGTGCCCGGCGAGGAGGACAGGCAGGTTCCAGGCCTTAAGGACATATGGGTTTGGGGGCTGATAAGGGATAGGGGTGGAGACCCAGCCTCCATCTCAGCGGATATGAAGAGCGACATTTCGAAGATAATGGCGGCCAGTGGTGATGAGAAGGCCAGGCTGGTTGAGGAGTTTAAGGCAAAGTGGAGCGGGGAGCTGGCTAAGTACGGGCTTAAGCTTGAAGACGTGTTTATAGACCCGGATCACCCTGACCTCGGCACAAAGGCCAACCAGTTCGTATTTATGGCTGGGAGGATAGAGCATGGTAGGAAGGAGTTCTCAAAGAGGTTTGTGATCGACGCGTTCGGCTCTATAAACTGGTATGAGCACACGACCATCTGCGAGCAGAGCCACCACATAGCGTACGGGATGATCAGCGGCAAGCACCATATGAAGCCTGACATACTGAACTGCGAGTTCATAATATTCTTTGGGACAGGCGCATTTGAGGCTAACTTCGGCCCAACCAACATGGCCCACAAGCTGACCAAGGCGGTTGTTGAGGGCGGACTCAAGTTCGCCGTTGTTGATCCAAGGCTATCGAAGACCGCTGCTAAGGCTTGGAGGTGGGTTCCCATAAAGCCTGGAACCGACGGCGCCTTTGCCCTAGGCATGATTAGATGGATCCTGGAGAATAAGCGTTATGATGCTAGGTATCTTGAAAACGCGAATAAAGCTGCGGCTGATCTTGACGGCGAACCCACCTTCACTAATGCGACCTATCTCGTTAAGGTTGAGGATGGCAAGCTCCTAAGGGCCAGCGAGCTGGGCATAGGATCGGATAGCGAGTATGTCATTATGGATAAGGAGACTGGGGAGCCAACGCCGGTCGACCCCAACGACGCCGAGAACCCCAAGGAGGGCATCCTTCTTGTAGACACAACGTTAAATGGGATTAGGGTTAAGAGCGGTTTCCAGCTGCTCTACGAGAGCGCTATGAGCAGGTCCCTGGATGAGTGGGCCTCGATATGCGGCGTCTCAAGGGAGGACATAGAGGTTCTTGCAGCAGAGTTTACATCGCACGGGAAGAGGGCTGTTGCAGAGCTCTACCGGGGGCCTGTGCAGCATCCAAATGGCTACTATAACGGGCAGGCAATAATAACCCTGAACCTTCTCATAGGCAACATCGGCTGGAAGGGTGGGTTGTCGAAGGGTGGTGGCCACTGGCATGAGACTGGAAGCAAGAGGAAGGGGCCCTTCCACCTATCCTCGCTGCATCCGGGCAAGATATCAGGCTTTGGAGTCAAGCTGACCAGAGAGAAATCGAAGTTCGAGAGCTCTACTCTATCACTTGTTGAAGATGTTCCTAAGAGGCCCTGGTACCCATTCACAAGCAACCTCTACCAGGAGATACTGCCAAGCGCCGCCGACGGCTACCCGTACAGGATAAAGATACTCTGGATACATAAGGGGACGCCTGGATTTGCAACGCCAGCAGCTGATGCCCAGCTTGAGATACTAAAGGACGTTGAGAAAGTGCCCCTCATAATAGCCACCGACATAGTTCTCGGCGAGACAACAATATACGCTGACTACGTGTTCCCGGATATAGCCATCTGGGAGAGGTGGGGCACCCCTCACACATCCCCGGATGTAAATACGAAGGCGAGCAAGGTTAGGCAACCTATGGTCGCCCCACTCGTGGACACCTGCAGGGTGTTTGGCGAGGAGATGCCGATTTCAATGGAGGCCATCATGCTCGCCATAGCTGAGAAGCTCGGGCTACCCGGATATGGCAGTGATGGGTTTGGGCCGGGCATGCCGTTCACGAGGATGGAGGACTACTATCTAAAGATGGTCGCTAATATAGCTGCGGGGGACAAGGTTGGGGATGAGGTGCCAGACGCTGATGACGAGGAGCTCAGGATATTCAGGGAGGCAAGAAAGCATCTCCCGAAGACAGTGTTTGACGAGGAGAGGTGGCACAGGGCAGTCATAGACCCGGAGGGCAACGATTGGTGGAGGAAGGTGGTTTACGTGCTGAACAGGGGCGGGAGGTTCGAGGATGCTGATAAGGCCTACGACGGCGAATACCTAACCCATAGATTCACCGGGCTACTAAACCTCTACGTCGAGAAGGTGGGCAGCTACTACAGCAAGTACATGGGGGTCAGGTTCTCCGGAGTGCCGGTGTATGTTCCGCCATACATAGACTCGAAGGGCAGGCCCATAAGGGACGACGAGTACCCACTCATACTCATCACCTACAAGGAGATATACGGTGGACAGTCCAGGACGCCGGGCAACTACTGGATACTCTCGGTGATGCCGGAGAACCACATATTGATCAACAAGAAGACGGCTGAGGAGCTGGGCCTAAAGGACGGTGATGTGGTGAGGATAGTTTCGGCCAGCAACCCGGACGGCGTTTGGCCTCTTGGAGACGGGCCATACATAAAGAACAGGTATGTGGAGGGTAAGGTGAAGGTTACGGGAGGGATAGCCCCAGGAGTGGTGGCCGTCTCATGGCACTACGGCCACTTCGGATACGGTGCGAGCGACTGCGAGATAGATGGCGTTGTCATAAAAGGCGACTATAGGCGGGGGCTCGGGCTATGCCCCAACGCTGTGATGAGGCGGGATCCGGTGCTAGGAAACGTGTGCTTAACCGACCCAATAGGAGGCAGCGCCTCCTTCTTCGACACGAGAGTAAAGCTTGTAAAGGTCTCTTAACCATAACCCCCTTTTTTGAGGGTTAGATTCAGCCTGCTGTATGCCATTAGTAATGTTTATCCGTGTGGTTAGGCTTTGATTATCTGTGGATAAGTGGAGTTTAATGGAGGCTGTTAGGAGGGAGGTTGAGGGCTGCCGCAAGTGTGGGCTTTGGAGGAGCCGGACAAACGTGGTTGTTGGGGAGGGGCCTCTAAACGCTGAGGTCATGCTTATAGGTGAGGCCCCCGGGAGGATTGAGGATGAGACTGGGAGGCCCTTCGTTGGGCCCGCCGGCAAGCTCCTCGACAGCCTCCTAAGGGAGGCGGGGCTGGGCAGGGAGGAGGTCTACATAACGAACGTTGTGAAGTGCAGGCCCCCGGGCAACAGGGATCCTAGGGAGGAGGAGATAAGGGCGTGTACCCCCTACCTCGAGCGCCAGATACTTGTGATCCGCCCAAAGGTCATCGTAGCCCTGGGGAGACATTCGGCCTCATGGCTCTACCAGAGGGCCGGGCTTAGGTTCACATCGATAACGAGGGAGAGGGGTGCGGCTAAGCGTATCGTCCTGGGCTCACCGCTCCTCGGCGACTTTGTTAAGGCATACCTAGTCCCAACACTCCACCCCGCCTCCGCCCTATACAACCCGTCCTACAGGGGCCTGATCCTGGAGGATCTAATGCTGGCTGCAAAGCTTCTCGGGAGGGGTTAGGGGGTTGACCTGGCTCTACAGGAGGGTAAGGCTGTCCAAGAAGAGGTGCCGGATATGTGGGGTGGAGAGCATCCTAATAAACTCCACCCTAGGCGTCTGCCTGGACTGCATTAGGAGTGGGCGGGAGGGAGTCGAGGAGAGGATCGTTGAGGCCCACAGGCTCAGCAGGGGGCCCTACGGGATGCCCCCACTCCCACCCAGGGACAGCGGCGGCGTTCTCTGCCCTCTCTGTGGAAACAGGTGCATGATCCCCGATGGTGGCGTCGGTTATTGTGGGCTCAGCCAGAATAGGGATGGAAGGCTGGTCAGGGCTGCTGGGACAGCCAGTAGGGCTGTGGTCGAATGGTACTATGACCCGCTGCCCACAAACTGTGTCGCCGACCCCGTCTGCCCCGCCAGGGGGTACGGCTACCCCAGGTACTCCTACAGGCCGGGACCGGAGTACGGCTACTACAACCTCGCGGTCTTTTACGGGGCCTGCAGCCTGGACTGCCTGTACTGCCAGAACTGGCACTACAGGGAGAGGGCGGCCAGAAGGTCTCCCCTGATGAGCGCGGAGGAGCTTGCCAGCAAGGTTGATGAGCGAGTTGCGTGCATCTGCTATTTCGGTGGCGACCCCTCAGCCCAGATGCCCCACGCCCTGGAGACATCCAGGATAGCCCTCGAGGAAAACAGGGGGAGGATCCTTAGGATATGCTGGGAGAGCAACGGCATGGTGAACCCGGTCTTCCTGGAGAGGGCGGTCGAGTACTCCCTTGTGAGCGGTGGGATATTCAAGTTTGACATAAAGGCGTGGAGCCCCCGGCTCTACAAGGCCCTCACGGGGGTTGATGGTAGGCTGGTGTTCGAAAACTTCAGGAGGGCTGCGAGGAGGTTTGAGGAGAGGCCGGAGGTTCCCCTGGTGGTGGCCAGCACCCTACTCGTCCCCGGCTACGTCGACGTGGAGGAGGTCAGGGGCATCGCTGGCTTTATCGCCGACCAGAACCCCGACATACCATACATACTCCTCGCCTTCCACCCCGACTACCTTATGGACGACCTGCCACCAACAAGCCGGAGGCACATGGACGAGGCCGTCAAGGCCGCGAAGGAGGAGGGGCTAACCAGGGTCTACATTGGGAACCCCCACCTCCTGGGCCCCTGGTACTAGAAAGTTTAAGCACCGATAACACCTAGGTGTAGGCTGGGGGTGCAGGGCTTGGATCTCGGGCTTAAGGGGAAGGTCGCGTTGGTGACGGCTGCGAGCAAGGGTATCGGCCGCGCCATAGCCCTGGGGCTCGCCAGGGAGGGGGCCACTGTGGTGATCTCGTCGAGGAGTGTTGAGAACCTCAGGAAGGCGGCCAGCCTGATAGAGGGGGAGACCGGCGCGGGGGTCTACTGGTGTGCGGCCGACCTGACGAGGAAGGAGGATCTGGAGGGCCTTGCGGAGTACATCAAGGCTAGGTTAGGCGGCGTCGATATACTCGTCTTCAACACCGGGGGCCCCAGGATAGCCAGGTTTATGGAGACCACCGAGGAGGACTGGGAGAACGCCGTGAACCTCCTCCTGATGAGCGCCGTGAGGCTCGTGAAGCTCCTCACACCCCACATGATGGAAAAGCGGTGGGGAAGGATAGTGTTCGTGACCTCCTACGCGGTTAAGCAGCCCGTCGTGAACATAGCCCTCTCAAACGTTGTCAGGATATCGCTGATCGGGCTTACGAAGACCCTGTCAATAGAGCTGGCACCCTACAACATACTCGTAAACGCAATAATGCCCGGCCTCACACTAACCGAAAGGATGAAAAGCCTAGTCAGAAAGGTAGCCGAGTCCAGGGGAATAAGCTACGAAGAGGCTCTAAAAGAGCGGGTCAAAGACATACCCCTAGGCAGGGCCGCAGAGCCCGAGGAGATAGCAAACCTGGCAGTATTCCTGGCAAGCGAAAAAGCCAGCTACATAACAGGAGCAATAATACCCGTAGACGGAGGAATAATAAAAGCAATCTAGCCTGATCAAGAGGGACATAGTAGATGTTCTCGAGGGACGGACTAAGACCCAGCCCTAATACATGGGGCTAGCATGCCAGTAAAACTTCTCAAACGATTAAGAGGGCTTAAATTGCCATAGCAAACGGAAGGTTCCTGGCGCTGACCCCAGGATGTGAAAGCCAACTCTAAATAACATCCAAACCGGGCCTCTAATCGGGCTATAAGGCTAAAAAATCAAATCCTACATGCAGGCATCCATCCTGATAACGATCTGGACTCATAACAAGGCGCGGGGGAAGTATGTAGTTGATGTCAAGGCTCCGGCCTCCCCTAAGCCTTTATCCCCTCCAGGAGAAGTGGGCGATGTAGCTTGTTGGGTCGTTGCCGTTACCGTACCACCAGTATAGCGTCTCTGAGGCCCAGTTGACAACCTCAACCTCGATTGCCGGCGGTGTCCCCGTCACTCCATCAGTGCCGGCCGCCCTGTAGAGGTTTATTGTCCCGGAGAACGACAGTTGGCCCCAGGATGCCGGGATCGTGAAGGAGACGTCTGTGGCTAGCCACGGCGTGTCGTCCCGCCAGTCGCTCTCAAACCGGATGATGAAGGTGTTCCCGCCGCCCCTATGGTGTCTTGAGGCGTTGTTGGGTGCGGGGTAGCCGCATTCGTCGTCCCCGTAGACGTGGCCGCCCAGCCTGACGCCAAAGATGTATTCAGGCGCCATGATGTAATAGTATTCGACCTGGGTTTCTTGTTGGAATACCCACTCCTCAACCCTATACCTCACCCTAGCCTCAACCATCCTCTGAACCCACCCGCCCCCAGAAATCTCCGCATACATCTCAACCAGAGACTCGGCCAGGCTCTTACCAGCCCTACGCCACCCAGAAT
>WAQG01000104.1 GCA_015520395.1 Candidatus Geoarchaeota archaeon | reverse complement strand
GATAACGAACACAAGAGAAAAGAGCAAGAATATGGAGCCCATGGTGAGGAGGTCCAGTACCCGGACGATTTTCAAAGGCTGAATCAAGGTTGTGAGTTTCTCCGGGAAGCTTACCGCGATGATCAATAAAATCCAGACGTAAACCCATAGGAGGACGTCGTAGTAGAGGAAGATTCTTCTCTTGTAGTAGAAGTAGGTGATGTAGATCATGCCCAGGGCAAAGAGGATACCGAAGACCTGCATCACCGTCATCGGCCCAGCCTCCACTTGAGCATGTCGTAGAATATCTTCAACCCATCTAATATAGTTGTCCCTTTGAATTTGTCCAGGAACACCGTCTTAACGGGTATCTCCCCGAACCTGTATTTTCTACCCGCCTTGGCGGCTATCTCGGAGCAGATGCTGTAGCTGGGGCTGGTTATGCCTAGGTCTCGCCATACATGTGCTTTAACAACCCTGAAACCTGTCTGAGAGTCGGTGAGGGATGAGTTAAAGAGGAAGCGATTCATTAGGGTTAAGAACTTATTCCCCAGTTTCAGAATCAGGGGGAACCTGCTGGTGTCGCCCAGAAAGCGGGAGCCGAATACTATGTCCAGGTTGTTGTCCATCATATAATCAAGGGCTCTGGGGATATCATCTGGGAAGTGCTGCTCGTCGGCGTCGATGTTCACGATGATGTTGTAGCCTTTTTTGGCTGCGTAGTCATTTCCTGTAACCGTTGCCAGGCCAACCCCGACATTCACGACATGGCGCAGGACCTTAGCCCCTGCTTTAGCAGCCTCCTCCCCTGTCCTGTCTTGGGAGCCGTCGTCAACCACTATTACGTCGCATCCTAGGGCCTTTACTCCTTTCACTACGCGGGCTATGCTCCCTTCCTCGTTATAAGCGGGTATAACCACGGCTATTCTATGCCCTATGGCATACATTCTATTGGTTTTCTCCTTCATTTCTTTTATTAATGTTGTTTCCCGGCTGATAACTCCTCAGGTAGATGTAGGCAACGGCTATGTACCAGGCGGGGAATATTATGTAGCCGGCGTAGTCATGCACCTTTACCATGGCGCTGTAGCCGAAGTGGTAGCCGGCGAGGATTATTAGGGCGAGGCGGAGGATGTTCTGTAGAGAGGTGCCAACCAAACCGAAGAGGAACAGGTATGCAGCTTTCTTGGTGGGGTGCTTGAAGTCGAGGTGCATGAGGGCGAAGAGGGCCACGAAGAGGGTAATAGAGGCTATTCCTGAGCTTGGAGCTCCGATGTAGCTGCCCAGGGGCTCCCCTGTTTTTGAGATGAAGCTTATGACCTGTCCCTGGGTCTGGACGGGATAGCCCAGGAGGGATATTAAAGAGGCAACTGTCTTGACCGTGGTCTGGGCATAGGGCTCTTCAAGGTGGGCGGTGAACACCCGGGGGAAGACGATGGCGAAGGCATAGATGCCGAGGAGAATCCCCGGAGTGCTGGATGGCATGCCGAAGATGAAGGTGCAGGTTCCTAGTAACACTAGGAGCACGCCTAGGGCGAGAAAGGACATCTCGGCCTCGTTTCTCAGGAGTAGGGACAGCCCCACCATGACCGAGCCTATGGCTTTGTCTCTGGAGGTTACCTGGGGGGTTATCTTCTCAAGGACCTCCTCTCTCTTGAAGTAAAGCCAGAGGCTGCATAACCCGAGGACGGCCCATGGATACGCCCCTGTCTCCATTATATACGCAGGAGAAAAGATGAGGGGCAGGTTTCTCCAGAAGCCGGGTAGAAGGATAATAGTCAGAAAGAGGCTTAAAACGAGCCAGAAGGCGACCTTATTGCGCATTTGCTTCATTATTGATTCTTTCAGCAAGTATATAGTATTTTTGGATAGGTAAAGAGTCATGGCCCTGCTTCTCTGCCCTTGGGCTGCTCTTTTCTTATGTAGTAGTTAATGCTCTCTATGGGGGCCGAGACTCCTTCTTTGTAGACCATTATTGACACGTTTTTCTCGCCTTCGACGCTCCAGGATCCGAGGACGCAGTTGTTCCCTGTGCAGGTGCGGTACCGGGGGCGGTCGTTGTTCTCCCCGTAGGCTATTATCCCCTAGCCCGTGCTGTTTTCGAAGGCCACGTCGAAGGTTCTGCGGTTACGGGTCTCTGCCCCGCCGGTTACCTGGAAGTTTGTCCCCCATCCGGAGCCGTACCAGGTCTGCACGTTGACGTCGTTTCCCCTGTCGAGGGTTCCCAGGATATACGCGTTCCGGCTGGGGGCGGCCCTTAGCACGACCCATTGGATGGTGCCACCGACGCTGAGGGCGCTTCCCTCTGCGCTCCACCCGGAGCCGCTCCAGTTCCTGTACTTCGGCACCTGGGGGGCTCCTGAGTCGTAGTAGGCCATCATGGCCCTCTGAGCATGGGCCTCCAGGGAAAACAGCAGGATGATGATAATTAGTATCGCTATACCCCGCCATGCTCTGGGCAGGATCCATTCTCTGCAGTGCCCCCACACCAACTTTCCTCCTTAGCCTATTATGAGGATTATCTCTGTGAAGACCATGGCCATAAATATTATGAAGAGAACCATGGACAGGCGGTTGAAGCGGGGCTTCATGCGGCCGAAGAGGTTGAGGGCCTTGGTGAAGGGCTCGGTGAGCTCCACCTGAAGAAGAACCATAAGGAGGACGATGGAGAAGATAACCCCCACGTTCAGGGCCTGATCGAATCCGTAGGTG
>WAQG01000103.1 GCA_015520395.1 Candidatus Geoarchaeota archaeon | reverse complement strand
GTGGCTCTGCCTCTGGAGGAGGGGCGAGAGTGCGCTGGAAACAATTACAAGCTCGGGATCGAGTCCGCCAGAATCATCTATAGCCTTCAGGCCAGCCTCCGCCATGAGGACCCTAAGCGGCTTCCTCCAGTGTTCGGAGATCTTCGTGAACCCAACTCCACATACGTAAACGTCCACAACTACCACCTCAGCTTCTCCCTGAACCTTGCGTATATCCCGTAGCTGACAAGCTTCTTCCGGTTGACATAATCCATAACCAGGGGCGCTAGACCCCTCCTCTCCTCAATAAGGTCGGTGACGATAAAGCTCATAGCATCAGACCCGGCTCCCGATCCGAAGGAGACCAGGAGTATCCTGTCCCCAGGCTTGGCCGCGTCAAGCGCGGCTGCAAGCCCTATCAGCGAGGAGCCGGCATACGCGTTCCCGATCACGGGATTTAGGAGTGTTGGTTCAATTTGCGCGCGGGAGAAGCCCAGTATTCTGGCAGCCTTAAGTGGGAACTTCGCATTGGGCTGGTGGAAGGCAGCATACCTGAAATCTGAGGGCCTAAGCCCTAGCTTCTCCATCAACCCCCTAGCCGCCGAAATCACGTGGTGGAAGTAGGCTGGCTCCCCCGTGAATCTATAGCCGTGCATTGGGAAGTAGTCTCCCTCCCTCCTCCAGAAGTCTGGTGTGTCGGTAACATAGCTGTAGTGTCCCTCCAGGGTTGCCAGGATCGCGTTATCGTTGGTTATTATGTAGGCGGCTGCACCCGCCCCCGCCGTGTACTCCAGCTCATCGGAGGGTCTCCCCCTAGCTATGTCCGCACCTATTGCAAGGCCAGCCTTTATCCTCCCCGACTCGACGAGGCCTATGACTGCAACCATAGCCTCTGTTCCTGCCTTGCAGGCGAACTCGAAGTCGGCGGCTGTGACGTTGGGCGTCGCGCCTATCACCTCTGCAACTATGGTTGAGGTTGGTTTCACGGCGTAGGGCTTAGACTCCGTCCCCACGTAGACGGCACCTATGAGGCTCGGATCAATCTTGGCCCTGGCTAGGGCGTTGAGGGCTGCCTCGACTGCAAGGGTTGTGGTGTCCTCGTCGGGCCCGGCGACGGATTTTTCGTTGGGTGGTATAGCCCTTCCGCCTCGCCCCCAGATCTCAGCGATCTCTCTGTGTGGTATTCTGTACATTGGTATGGAGACGCCGTAGCCTGCGATCCCAAGCGTCAACACCAAGCACCTCTATAGGCTCATACCATCCCAACATATATTATTTAACATAGGACTACGCCCGTTTAGACCACTGCCTATTCTATAGTCGCATGCCTCCTCCGAATTTGATCCTCCGAGATGTGCAGCGTTTCCATGAGCTCAGAGACCAGGCTGTCAAGAACTATCATCGCGGTTATCTCGAAGAGTGTTCCAAGGGGGGCTAGGGGGGCATGCTCCCCCAGCAACTGCCTTATGAAGTAGTCCTGCTCGGTAGCAAGCTTGGTTTTCCCAGGCAGAACTAATATCATGTCGGCCAGCTTCGCCAGGCTGGAGTGAGGCCGAGTGGTGACCGCTACAACCTTAGCGCCAAGCTTCTTAGCAACCTCAGCCGCTCTCACAACGGTGTTTGTTTCACCCGACCCTGAAATCGCTATCACGACGTCATCCGCCAGTATCGCTGGCGTTATCGTCTCCCCGAAGACGAACACGTTGAAGCCGAGGTGCATGAGCCTTAATGCGAAGGCTCTGCCAACAAGCCCTGACCGCCCCATCCCGACAACAAGTATGTTTTTGCCCTTGTTCTTAGCGTCTATGAGTATGTCCCTGACCCTTCTCACGTCATCCCAGTTTATGAGCTCCATGGCCTTGGTGAGAAACAGTATTATTTCATCCATAGCCTTTCTTGCAACCTTAGCCACAGACCTACCCCTCGCCACCAACCCTCTTTAACGCCTCTAGGTAGAGGCCCTCAACGGCGAGATCGACAAGCAGCTCCAGTACGTTTCTGCCACCAATGTACTTCAACGTCTTCTTAATCTCATCATCGCGCTCAGCAAGGAGTGAGAGGAGTTTACCCCTCTCGACGCCGGATCTCACCGCCTCGATCGTGTATTCAAGCAGCTTTAACACGTGGGTCTTATGCCTCTCAAGACGCCTTCTCCCATCGTCCGCTATCCATGTGTGGGTATAGGCGAGGATCTCTGGATCCAGCTCGATCTGTTTTTCGAGGCTTTCAATGTAGGGATCCAGCCTGAATGGGGGCATGGTGGTTGGAACGACCACGTCGGCCTCTCTGAGATATATCCCAGCTGAGTCGCCCGTGAACAGGAGCCTCTCGCCGGGGAGAAACACGCTCACATGGTGGCTGGCATGCCCGACCGTATGGATAATCCTAAGGGTCAGGCCCCCTAGCCTGAGCTCCTCCCCATCCTCAACCCCCCTGACTCTGTCGGGAGGGGCTGGCATGGGTTCTCCGTATAGCTCCCCCAGCCACCCCAGCGCCGTCCTGGAGGCCTCCCACCATTTTGCAGGCCGCAGCAGGTGTTTCACAGCCCTTGGGTGAACCAGCCCTACAGCGTTAGGAAGCATTTTTAGCATTCTTCCAAGCCCTCCCCCGTGATCGAGGTGTATGTGGGTGGCAATAACGTACTTTACCTTATCATCGAACCCCATCTCCCTT
>WAQG01000102.1 GCA_015520395.1 Candidatus Geoarchaeota archaeon | reverse complement strand
CCTATGTTCCTCCCAGCCATTATGGCACAGGCCTCCTTCACACTAGCATCCTCCTCAATAGTCACAGGGTTCTTCGCCATCGCCTCTTCTACCGTTATCTCGTCTAAGTCCCTGCCACCATACCTATCCTCCAGCTCCCTCATAACCTCAAGCAGATCCCTTATACTCACAACCCCGAGTGGCCGTGTGTCTTCGTCAATAACTACCACCCTGGAGATCCCACGCCTCATAAATATGTTCCTTACATACATCATATTGTCGTTGGGGCTTACGGCGAAAACTTCTTTAGAAGCATATTTCATCGCGGGGACTTTTCCAAACATAATTTATCCACCCACACCATAAACCTCCCTAATCCTCAACTTATACTTAACCTAAGGAAATCCCTCTCCGTAACTATCCCAACGAGACGGCCATCCTCAACAACCGGGAGACAGCCGACCCCCTTTTCAACCATTAGCTGTGCCGCATCAGGCGCCCTGGAATACGGGGTTGTCGTCACTACCTCAGTTTTCATAATCCTTGACAGTGGAGTAGAGAAGACCTCTTCGGCCCTCCCCGTCACCAGAGCCCTATACACCTCCTTCTCAGCTATAAACCTCAGGAATCCCATCGCCGTGAATATGCCGACCAGCTGACCATCATCAACTATCGGCAGCCGCCTAAACCCATTCGTAACCATTATCCTGCAGGCCTCCGCTATGGTCGAGTCAGGCCTCGCAGTTATGACTTTAGGGGTCATGATGTCACTGACATAAACGTCCATGAGCTTGCCAATACTCAGCCTTAGGACGTGGCGCTCAGTAAATATACCCCTGACCCTCCCTTCCTCGTCAACTATGATCAGCGTGCCAACGCCTGTTCTCGCCATGAGTTCGATGGCCTTGTCGATCTTCTCATACATGTCCACGTGGACAGGGTTCTTCTTCATCAAGGTTCCAACAGGCTCCCTGAGAGCCCTATAGTAGTTGCCACCATGCTTAATAGCGATTATCTTTGATCGCTCACCTCCTCCGAGGTAGTCAACCACATGCATTAGCGGGAGCTCGCCTATAAGCTCGAGGCTGGATGGACGGACTATCGGCAACCTCCTAATATCACCCCCAACCATGTAGCCGACCGCCTTCTCAAGTGGCGTTGTGACGGTTGCCACGGGCGGATCCCTTAAAGCCACTAAGAGAAGTTCACTCTCCCTGGAGGCCGGCCTTGTAGGGAATGATGATGGGCCGCCGCGCATCAGGAACCTGGGCCTATCCCTCTTAGGCTTGTAGGCCAACCACTACACCCCCACCAGATGCCTAACAATATCCTCCCTATCAACTATTCCCAATAAAACATCGTTGTCATCTACGACAGGCAGCCTCCCTATTTCCAGTGATAACATGTAGTGAGCAGCCTCCCCAACAGTTGTGTAGGGTTTAGCAACGATGACATTCTTATTCATTATCCTTGAGACCTCCGGAGCGTAACTGACATGAATTCTTCCAAGTATCCTGTGCAGGTCTGGGGCCCGGGACATGAGGAGATCGAGCATCGTGACGAGTCCAACTAGCCTGCCCTTCTCATCGACCACCGGTATTCCTGAGTACGACTTCTCAATCATCTTCCTCCATATCTTGGTGATCGGCTCGCTGTAAAGAACGGCCTCAACGTCCCTCGTCATTATTTCCTCGAGGGGCGTGTTCAGCTCCGGCCCTCCCCTCTTCAGGTATTCTTCAATGATGTGTTCGAGGCCGAAGAGGCCAAGGTAGGTATAGTCTGTTGGGGAGCGGACGACCGGGGCATACCACTCATCGACCCTCAGCATGTTTCTAACTGTAACTTCAGCCTCCTCATACGGGTGGGTAACCACCTTTACATTCTCCATTATGTGTCTAACGAGGAGGGCGCTCCGAGTTGCAACAGCCCCTATGAGGGATCGCCGATACACAACCCCTACCAGCTTCCCCCTCTCATCAACAACAGGGAGCATCCTGACTCGCCTAAGTATTGCACGTGCTTTGGTAGCTAGCTCGTCCTGCTGGATAGGTCTAATTAGATCATTATATAGGTCTTTCACTAACACCAAGGCCTAACCCACCTATAAACAACCTTCTTCCAATATGTTTAATGCTTGAGGAATCTATTTATTCTTCTCCCCCTCCCCTCAAATACTCAAGTCGGCAATTCTCGCAAAGGAGCATGCCATCAACCTCGACCAAATGATCGGACCACTCACCGCACCTGTCGCAGTAGCCAGCCACAGTGCCGTACATGTAGGGACTTTCAACGGTGGACATCTCGGAGAGAAGGTCTATTATCATGGGAGCAACGTTTATTATATCGCTCTGCGTGATGACGCCAACTATCTTGCCTCCATGGTTCAGAACCACCAGGCGCTTTATGGCCTTGCTCCTCATCAATCGGATAGCCTCATATATGCTGGCGTCCGGCCTTATGCTTATCACAGGCGAGCTCATAACATCCTTCACCACAGTCAACTCCGGGTCCAGCCCCTTCGCCAGCACCCGAGCAACCAAATCCCTCTCCGTCACTATTCCTATAAGCCTTCCATCCTCAGCTATAAGTATCTCACTTAAACCCTTCTTAGCCATCATCTCCGCAACCTGCCTAATAGGAGCCTGGGGATCAACAACTATCACACTTCTGCTCATAACGTCTGCGACCTTCAGGTCGAGACGCTCCTCAGCTATGGCTCTGCTCAATCTCATCGCTTCATCCACCATCAACATCTACTCTCTTGTGGATTAAAAGGTTAACTAACGAGCCTCACACCGCCCCTTGGGAGCCTATACATAACACCTTCGACCAGATGTCTAACATCTATTTTAATCCCGGCCTCTTCCCTCAGCCTAGATGCTATAGCCCTTGCGGCCTCATTTCTCGGTAGATCCCCAGGCTTGATGGGTACAAGGGCGTCACATACCTTTGATAGAGGCTTCCTTGGACCCCCAACAACCCTTATAGACCCGTCTCTTCCCACCATTACTCCGATGGCAAGCTCGAGCTCAACTCTCCTTACATAGTTCCTCCTCCCATAGATCATGAATGCGCCCTTAGAGAGATATGTTCCAGCCGGGGCCTTCTTAGAGACCTGCTCAGGATAGACCCAGTATGCGTCGAGGGAGCCCAGCCCCATCTCCCAAGCCCTCGAGTAACTCACGGTAAGCTGTGCAGCCTCCAGAACGGTGGCCTCCGGCACCATCCTTCCCACGTTTTTCACCAGAGTGAATGGCGAGCCCTGGATATCCGCATGGAAGACCACATCATTCTTCTCAAGCCTCTTCCTCACCAGAGTCTCATTTTGGGACGCATCCCTGCCGCCCACAACAAGGTAGCCATCGCTGGAGAAGAACCAGTGGAACGATTCGAACCATCTAGGCTTAGGCCTCTTTAAAGACCTTACCTCAACCTTCATTTCCGGCACCCTTATGCTGGACAACCTTCTCCTCAGCTCCTCAATCATAACCTCAGCCCTCCTCGCCTTCCTTGAAAGTTCCTTAGCCCTGTCAAATATCCTCTCAACGTTCTTTGCCGCCGAGATACTCAGGTCAAGGCCCACCTGCCTCCCCATGACGCTTATAGTTACCATACGCCTCACGGGATCGTATCCAACTATGTTGATTAGCTTGAAGCTCCCATTATAGAGGGCATCCCACCCCTTACTGCCCACGATCCTGGACGCCTCCCTAAGATCATCGTCAAGCAGCCATAGGTTGCTCATGAGATACTGGGCTATCTTCCTAAGAATCTCCGCTTTCTCAGAGTAGCTCCTAAGATACGCCTCCTGCTCCTCAATACTCCTCAGTAGCCTGGCCCTCTCTCGGTTTGTCCTCTCTATCTGATCCGACATCCTCATGTACTCCTCTACCAGCTGTGCATAGTCGTCTAGGGCGTCGTTGAAACTTTCATACGACCTCGAGACATATCCGTTAATGTAAATGCCGTATGTTGTCGGTAACACACTCACAGGCTCCTTCCCCCTCAAAACAATGTTTGGATTAAGTATGGCGTCTGACTCCCCAATTATACCCCTAACCTCACTTAACAGCTTTAAAACCTCGTTCGGCGAAGCATCCCTTGCGGGAAGCCTTTTATCCAGGCCCGCCCGAAAGCACGCCTCTTCGGCGGCCTCCCCTGGAAGCCCGAGGAACCTTGAAAGGGTCTGGGCCAGGTTCCCAGTAGAGCCCTTGAACACCTCTAAAAGCTTATTCACAGGCATTGAACGGGGGTCGAAGAACCTGATCGGAGGCGCGACGTATCTGGCGCCGGGCTTAAGCTCTCTGGCCTTAGTCTTCCTTGGTCTTAACACGCTTAAGATTTTTTCCTCCCCATCCGTTACAACTATGTTTCCTCCAGCCATAAGCTCTAGATAAATATTGTAGGAGGCTGACCGTCCCTCGGCCCTTAGCCTAAAATATCTGTCGAATGCCGGTTGCTCCAGTGCAGTTATCCTTGCCCCCTTCAAGAGTTTTCTAGCCTGATTACACCAGGGAGTGACGACTAAGGGTGGCTTGAACTCGTACCTTGTAACTCTTACCCACGAGCCCACGTCAAACCTTAGCTCATGCTTAACCCCATCTCTACTTCTCAGCCTCAGTATAACTGTGCGTTCTCTGTGATGCACGTTAAATATATTTGAGTCTAATACTATTTCAGCTAGCTCGTGAATGAGCGCCATCATGTCGAGGGTGGTCATGGATGTCTTCACGGAGAGCCCCACCACAACTCCAGAAACCTAAACAGACTATAGATGATGTGACGAAGAAGAAAATATACTTTATGAGGGTAGGCTTCGCGGTTATCGCGGGCTTCGTGTCGGGCATAATACCCATTATGTATAGCCAGGCAATAGGCTTCATAATAGGCCTACTCTTCTACGCGGCTTCCCAGTTTGCCACAAAATACGTCCTCCCGGGGGATGTTGATCCCAGGCTTGTTTCGAGCGTAGGGTTCTTTAGCTACATAATTATATGGCTGACTTTCTGGACGCTTGTCACAACGCTTCTACAGTGGGGCGTCATTTCTGGATAAGGCTTGATTTCTTCAGCAGGATGAACTGCCGAAGAATATATATAGTGGTCTCCATATACCCGTCATCATACTCATCCCTCATCGCCCTTCCCTGAAGCCTCCTAAGATTCTGAATAGTCTCCTCCAGCTCCTCGATAGACATATTCTTAGCTCTGTAAAAGATGGATCTCGTGTTAGAGAATCCCGATTTGACGAGCCCCCTCACCGCCATAAGAACCCCGGCATGCCATCTGCTGCTCATCGCAGGCAAAGTCTCTTTCAACGCGTCAAAAGCCCTGTGGGCCGACGACTTCCTCCCATGATAAACACTCTTTACGGCCTCGGAAATTAGCCGTAGCTGCTCGGCATCAAGCCTTTCCTCAATACTCATAGTTCAGCATCAGATATACCACCCTCAGCTATAATAAAGGTAGCCTCTCCAGGCCCAGTATGCGGGGCGAACTCTAGCCAAGCCGAGATAAGCCCGTCAGCCCTTTCGAACCTGAGTCTCAGATCAACCAGCCTTTTCACCCATCTCCCACCAACCGACTCAAAGCCCAGCGGCTCACCCATCTTTCCAACCACACGATTGGTCAAAACGACCACAACATTACTATACCGGGCGAGCCTTCTAAAGACTGCAAGATACTTTATAGAGGTCATGTATTTCGCGATATGCCCCCCGCTCTCCATAGCCTCCCTTAGAATAGGCGAAAAGGAGTCCACCAGCACAAGCTTCACGTCCTTATCCTCGATAAGCCCGGGGAGAAGCTTAACAACCGCCTCGAATTCCTGGCCTGTGAACACTCTTGCAACAAATATGTTCTCTAAGGCCCTTTCAGGCCGGTATCCGGCGGCTGAAGCAATACTGATTATCCTATCGGGCCTGAACTTCCCCTCTGTGTCTATGTAGGCTGCTTTTCCTTCTAGGCCTCCCTCGCTCCTCGGGAGCTGAACATTGACAGCAAGCTGATGACAAAGCTGAGTCTTACCACTGCCGGACGGTCCATAAATCTCCGTCACCGTGCCTGCGGGGATGCCCCCACCGAGGAGCCTGTTGAGCCTTTTGGAGCCCGTTGAAATGTAGGACAGCGTATAAATGCCCCCCTCGCGAGCCCTTTCATCCATACCCGAGGTCTTAAGACTGGGTGAATAAAATAAATCTTCCTAGCCACCCACTAAAGATGGGATGAAGGGCACCATTCTTGCGGCAGGTCTTGGAACCAGGTTGAGGCCTTTAACGTATGTGCTACCCAAACCTCTCCTGCCGCTGGGCGAAAAAACGATTTTGGAGAGAATAATAGAGTGGCTTAGGGCTCATGGCATAAGGGAGATCTTTATCCTCACATACTATATGTCAAGGATGATTGAGAACTATCTGGGGGACGGCGGGTGGCTAGGTGTAGACATAAGGTACGTCAGGTATCCTCCACGTGGAACAGCTGGCCAACTATACCCCCTCCGTGGCATGGTGGATGAAACCCTTGTAGTGGTCAACGGCGACACTATAACTGATCTCAACCTTAGGGAGATGATCAATTTCCACGTAGAGAAGTCTGCTGATATGACATTGGCCGTGAAACCTATGAGAACAAGGGTTAGCTACGGTGTGGTAGAGGTCCGTGACGATGGAGTTGTCAAGGCGTGGAGGGAGAAGCCTGAGTTCGAGTACCTTGCCAACATAGGGGTGTATATCTTGGAGCCCAACGTTCTGAAGCTGATACCTGACAGGCCATATCCGATGAACCTGCTTGTAGAGGAGCTGCTGAGTAGGGGGATGAGGGTTTATGCATACATCACAACGGCGACCTACCATGACGTTGGGACCTATGACGAGTACGTGAAGCTAAACGATTTATACAGCCAGGAGTTTAAGAAAATTTGACGATGGCGACACCCCAGGCGACCGTGGCTGAACTGGGCTTTGTGCTGATGATAGCAGGCTTTATAATAGTGTTTCTAGCCGTCGTTCTCCTCATAATAGCCTCCCTCAAAGGAGGAGGCAGGGTGAGGGGTGGTGGGATAATACTAATAGGGCCCATACCTATCATGTATGCCACTGACAAAAAGTCGGCCTACGTACTCTCAATACTCATGATAGCGATCATCGTTATAGCCTTGGTGCTCACCTATATTGCCTGGGGTGGTGTTAAGTGAGGTTATTTATGGCCTTGATTGGTGTGGGGCTGATAATGATCATAGCTGGCTTCATATTGATGGCGCTCTCCGCCACCCCAGGCAATGTAAGTGGTGGTTTCGTGATTCTTATCGGCCCAATTCCGATAATTGGCGGCTTTGGGCCCTATGGGGGATTATTGTCAACAGTTGCATTAATTGCGACTATTATAATTGTGCTAATTTACATTTTTTACATGGTCTATCTTAGCAGAAGGCCCGTTATGGTTAAGGAGGAAGCTTAGCTTAAAGATCCTCTATGCCCCTCTCGGTTATCTGGAATGCCGTCTCGCCCTGGGGGTGGTGTGGGGAGTCGAATATCGAGGCTATCCTCTTATTGCCCTTGGACTTCCTCAGCCATATTCTATAAGTGCAGTTATGGGCGACTATGTGGCCTCCAGCGGGCTTATTTGGATTGCCAAACACTATATCAGGTGTTGAAACTATCTGGTTTGTGACAACTACAGCTAAGTTGTAAAGGTTTGCAAGTCTGAGCAGGTCGTGAACATGGGCATTTAATCTCTGCTGCCTGACGACGAGGTTTTCTCTACCGGGATACTCGCTTCTAAAATGGCTAACCAGACTATCAACCACAACAAGCTTTATCTCCTCTATGTCGGGACGGCCAAATAGGGACCGAGCGAGGGCTATCTGGTGGTCACTATTATAGGCCCTTGCAACAATAATATTTTCCAAGACTTCATCGGGATCCAGTCCCCTGGCCTTAGCCATCTGTATGATCCTCTCAGCCCTGAATGTGCCTTCTGTGTCTATGTAGGCTGCTTTTCCTTCTAGGCCTCCCTCGCTCCTCGGGAGCTGAACATTGACAGCAAGCTGATGACAAAGCTGAGTCTTACCACTGCCGAACTCTCCGACAAACTCAGTTATCGCCATGGTCTCAATCCCACCCAATAGAAGATTGTCAAGCGCCTTACTTCCCGTTGTTATGTAGCCGATCTTCTTCCTCTCCTCATAGAACTCCTTGGCCGAAATGAACTCCCTCATCCCCACGAGGCGACGTGCAGCCTCTATTATCCGCCTCGCGGTGTCCAGACCCATTCCAGTCGCATCGCTAAGCTCCTTAGCCGAAAGTATCGCAACTAGCTCGACCCGGGTGTAGCCTGCATCCATCAGCTTCTTGGCAGTTACGGGCCCAACCCCCTCTATGTCGGTTAGCTTAAAGGGTCTGTTTCTCTCCTTCATATGCCTTCAAGCTACTCATTCTGGAACTTGGGATATATCTTTTTTTAACACTCAAGATGCCTTGAATGATCAACTTTAACCCCCGGAGAGTAATGCGAAAGTGATAACTTTACCCCGCCCGGCATGGGTAGGGGCTATATCCAGTTATAT
>WAQG01000101.1 GCA_015520395.1 Candidatus Geoarchaeota archaeon | reverse complement strand
GTGTATAAGAGACAGACCTTAATGAGCATAGATAAGCCTTTAGGCTGGCTCAGCATCATAAACAAGGTTTCAACATTGAAACCATGTTTCACAAATTGAAACTATTTTCAACATTTTGCCTTCTTTTTGGCGTTAGGCTACCCTTCTGCGTACTCCCTCAGCTTCTCGTTTATCTCTGGCAGTACCTTGAGTATGAAGCTGGGTCCGTAGTGGGCTAGGTAGTCGCCCGGCGTCACTATGATCCGGCCATTCATCACCGCGTCCAGGTTTTCCCATCTCCTCTCCTTAACCATATCCATGAAGTTTCTCTGAACCTTACCTATCGGCTGTGGCTCATATATTATCACCTCAGGGTTTCTGGCGGCGACGTCCCTAAAGCTTGGAACTATGTAGGGAAGCTTCTCCCTGTGGAATATGTTTAGCCCGCCGGCGAGGTAGATCCCATGGTCTATGTAGCTGGAAGCTCCTACGGTTATTGGGCCGCCGAGCTGAAGCTCCACGTAGACCGTAAGCCTCCTCTTAGGCCTCCCCTTAAGCACCTCGCCGATGAGCTCGAACATCTCGTCAGTAAGCCTTCTTGCCCTGTCCTCCGCCCCCACAAGAACCCCGGTTAACAGCGTGTTTTCTATTATTCCCGCAACGCTTGTGGGGAGCGGTATTGGGTAGACTGGGAAGCCCCTCTCATGTATCTGCCTCAAAGTCTCCCTCTGAGCACCTGTAGTGGTCAGGATCAGGTCGGGCCTTAACTCCTCCAGCCGCTCGAAATTAACCTTGTAGTAGCTTCCCACAAAGGGCTTCTTCCTAGCCTCAGGCGGCTTAAAACAGTAAATACTCACACCGACAACCCTATCCCAGACGCCAAGCATGTAGAGCGTCTCGGTGACCGAGGGTGCGAGGCTGACGATCCTTATAGGCTTCTCGGGGAGTTCGACGTAGTCACTAAGCTCGCCGACATACACCCTCAAACAAACCACCAACCCAATCAGCAAGCCCAAAAATATAACATTTACCTATAGCCTGGAGCAAAGGAGTCATGGAGCCAGCAACCTTGGGAGTTCCACCTAATGTTCGTTTGGGGCTAAATAATCGTTATGTGACAAAGATTTCTGAAGCTAATGGCTAAAAAATTTGAGTTATTTTCAACTTATTTTGCCCAGCTTTACTAGAGTTTCGGCGACGTCTTCGAGGCCCAGCTCTCTAAGTTTGCTGACTGTTGGGAGGCCCGTCTTCTTGTCCCATCCCCTCAGCTCATAGTACCAGTCCAGCATCTTCTCGTAGTCCTCAGGCTTCACGTAGACGCCCTTGAATGGGCCCTCGGGTAGGGGCTCCTTCAGCCACCTGGGCGGCGGATAGTCCCAGCTCCTCCCGAATCCGGGAACCTCCCTGACCCATATCGCCCTTGTGAGATTCCAGACCCGCTCGGCAGCCCTTATAAGGTCACCCCACGTTACATCGAGGCCCGTGGCAGCCCTGTAGAACCGCTCGTAGTACTCCAGGGGCAGCGACAGTTCTATCCATGGGAATCTGCACGTGGTCAGCATGTCAAAGAGGCTTCTGATGTGCTGGTGCTCTATGAGTAGCTCCACCTTCTCCCTCACTATATCCAGCCTCCCCATCTTAATCTCCCTGGCTATGACCCAAGCCCTGTTGTGATGGGCCCCTATATCTGCTGTTGCGTAGGCTAGAACCTGCCCTGGGTTAGCCCTGGACTCGTAGGCGCTTATCTCAAGGCCCTTAACGTGCATGGCGAAATGCTTTGCTTCATCACCGAGCTTCTCAGCAACTCTCTTCACGCCCTCGGCCAGGAGGTCTCCGACACCCTTCCTGTAAGCGATCATCTCAACCAGCCTGAGCGCGAGGTCGCCGTCGCCAAACCTGATCTCGATTCCTTCCGTCATATCCTTTGTGAGAAGGCCCTTCTCGTAGGCCTCCATCGCGAAGCCCAGGACGTTGCCAGTCGATATCGTGTCGAGTCCGAGCCTGTCGCACATCCTATTCAGGGTTGCGGCGTAGTCCATGTCCCCAATCCCTATGTTGGAGCCGAGCATCGCTATGTTCTCATAATCAAGCTCGGAGTCCTTGCCAGCCTCGGCCCCCTTCCTTATCCTGATGACGTTCCCGCACTGCATGTTGCACGCGTAACAGCCCCTCTGCTCGATCTTAAGCTTCTCCATGAGGTCGCCACTTATCCCCTCAGCCCCCTCAAAGACGCCTGACTGAAAGTTCCTGGC
>WAQG01000100.1 GCA_015520395.1 Candidatus Geoarchaeota archaeon | reverse complement strand
GGCCAGAAAACTATGTCGGCCACCTTGACAACATCAAGGATCTTTTCCGCCAGGTCTACCACCGCCTCCTCACAGCCGCCGCAGCTGGCACACCAGTAAAACGCTATCTTAAACTTCTTCTCAGGCACCTCCCTTCCACCCCTCTTCCTTCTAGCCCTCCTACCCAAGGCCACTACACCTCCTCTATTCTTAGCGGGCCTAACTTTCGAATCCGCTCAACGAACTCGTGGGCAACCTTAGCAAACCTCTCTCCCTCACTGGCGGAGATCCACTCCAGGTGCACCCTCTCGCCAAGCCCAAGCTCGTTGAGAATCCTCTTAAGCAGATAGTACCTCCTAAGAGTATTGTAGTTGCCTGTTATGTAGTGGCAGTCCCCGGGATGGCAGCCGGTTATCAGAACCCCATCAGCCCCCCTCTGAAGGGCCTTGAGAACCATTTCAGGCGTAACCCTGCTCGAACACATAACTCTCACCACACTTACATTGGGTGGGTACTCTATCCTCGAAGTGCCTGCCAGGTCTATCCCAGCGTAGCTGCACCAATTGCAGGCAAACACAACTATTTTAGGCTCAAATCCGCTCATGCCACCACCCCCTCAGCCAGAGCCGCAACCTCGGCCATTATCTGCCTATCGGTGAAGTAATGCTGCTGCATAGCGCCCGATGGACAGGTTCCGGCGCAGGCTCCACAACCCTTACATTTAACGCTATCAACCTGAGCAACTCTCTTTCCATCCTTAACGACTATACTTATGGCGTCGTATGGGCACACTGAGACACACAAGGCACAGCCACTACAGATGTCCTCATCAACGGTCGCAAGGTACGGTGTGGACTCTACGTAACCCTTTGCAAGGAAGCTGGCGGCGGCAGCTGCTGCAGCCCCAGCATGGGCTACTGTGTCGGGTATGTCCTTTGGGCCTTGGATGAAGCCTGCAAGGTAGATTCCGTCAACGGTAGTTTCAACAGGCTTTAGCTTGGGGTGCAACTCTAAGCCGAAGCCTCCGGGGTCGCATGATATCTTCAGCTTCTGGCGTAGCTCCTCGAAGCCCTTCGGAGGAACTAATGCCGTCTCCAGAACCACCAGATCGGCCGTCACCCTGATCATCCTGTTTATATTGGAGTCGTAGACATCGAAGGTCAGGCTTCCATCCTTGTTCTCAATTATCTCCATCGGTCTACCGCGGATGAAGTACACGTTTGGAAGGGATCTTATCCTCTGGTAGAACTCCTCGAAACCCTTCCCGAACGCCCTTATGTCGGTGTAACATATGATTATCTTTGAATCGGGAAGCGCGTGTGCAATGTAGTAGGCATGCTTTAGAGCGGCCATGCATCCTATTCTACAACAATACCTGACGTGCCTCTCGTCCCTAGACCCGGCGCATAGAATCAGGGCGACGGTCTTCGGCGTCTTCCCGGGCTTAAACCTCCCCCTCTCATACTCGATAGTCGTGATTCTTCCTCCGGTGGGCCCGCCTGCCGAAGACAGCCTTTCAAGCTGCATTCCGGTTATAACGTTCCTGTATCTTCCATATCCATACTCGTGGAGCTTAGTCATGTCGTAGAGATCGTAGCCCGTAGCCACTATGATGGCCCCAACGTTCACCTCGACATACCTCGGCTTGTCCTCGAACATTATCGCTCCTACGGGGCAGAACCTCTCACACACCCTACATATCCCCTTGGTAAGGTAGAGGCAGTGCTCAGGATCTATCACAGGCCTCCTCGGTATGGCCTGTGGAAACTCGAAGTAAATGGCCTTCCTGTAGCCAAGACCCTCGTCAAACTCGCTCGGCACCCTCCAGGGGCACTTCTCCACACACGTCCCACAGCCGGTGCACTTATCCCAGTCGACGTACCTCGGCTTCATCTTTATCTTAACCTTAAAGTCGCCGGGCCTCCCATCTATCTCCTCCACTTCGGAGTACGCTATCAACTCTATGTTGGGGTGATTGGCCACGTCGACCATCATTGGAGTCAATATACACTGGGAGCAGTCCAGGGTCGGGAAGGTCTTGTCTAGCTGAGCCATCCTGCCACCAATGCTCTGCTTCCTCTCAACGAGATACACCTTAAACCCAGCCTTTGCGAGGTCAAGGGAGGCCCTTATTCCCGCTATGCCACCTCCAATCACCAGGACGGACTTTACAACGGGGAACTTAGCAACCTCCAACGGGTAAAGATGCCTAGCCCTCTCGACTGCCGCCCTAATAAGCCCTATAACCTTTCGCTCAGCCTCCTCAGGCTCATGCTCGTGAACCCATGTGGCGTGCTCCCTTATGTTAACCATTTCGAGAAGGTATGGGTTTAAACCGCCCCTGGCAACGGCTGCCTGGAAGGTTGGCTCGTGCATTCTTGGAGAACAGGCCGCAACGATCACCCTGTTCAGGTTGTGTTTTCTTATGTCCTCTTCTATAAGCGCCTGGCCAGGTGATGAACACATGTAGAGGTAGTCGCTGGCAACAACGACGTTTGGAAACCTTGAAACATGCTCGGCAACCCTCTTCGGACTTATTACTCCACCGATGTTCTTGCCACAGTGGCAGATGTATACCCCTATCCTCACCTCGTCCACCATACTACAACACCCCCAGCTTCTCAAGAACGAGATCAACCGGGCTAAGGTTTAGGTGTATGCCCAGCTCCTTCGGATCCATGCCGAGAGCCAGGCCAACCAGCTGGGTTAGGTAAAAGACGGGGAGCGAAAGATCCATGTTTCCAGTTATAGTCTTTGCCGCATCCTGTTTAGCATCAAGCATCTCCATACAGTAGGGGCAGGAGGTCGTTACCGCGTCGAATCCGTAATCCATCATTACAACTATCTTTTCAGCGCCGACCTTTATTGCGCTCTCGGGGTGAAACGGCAGCATTGTTGCCCCACAGCATCCACCCTTGTCGGGATAATCACCGACCTCCGCGCCCAGCGCTCTGACAATATTATCGATCTTTTGGGGATTAACGTTGTTGTCCGGCCTCGGAACATTTGTCGGCCTGATCAGATGGCAACCTGGGTGAGAAGCTATTCTCAGCCCCTTCAATGGTTTTACCACCATGCTCTTTATCTTCTCAACGCCAATCACATCATGGAAGACTTCAACGGGGTGTAAGATTTCAACGTCGCCGAAGTGGTAGAGCCCTTCTGATCTAAGGAGGCTGAGCATCTCAGCTCTAAGCGAGGGGTCCTCCTCAAGGAAACGCTTAGTCTCAAACAAGGACACATTACAGCCATTACAGGGCGTAAGTATCGGTAGGCCCCGCTCATAGGCCCTGGCAAGAATCCTCGCGCCCATATATATCCAAGCTTTCTTATTTACACCTTTTAACGGAAAGCCACAGCATCCCTCATTGAAATCCTCAAGCTCAATTCCAAACTTTGGAAATACTGCCCTTAGCGACATCTCATAGGCATACTGCTTTGTCGGTATTACACATCCCAAATAGAGGAGATATCTCATTTCATCACCACCCCGAAAAACCTCATAAGAGCCGCCCTACGCTGCTCCATATTGGGAGGCCTTTCAAGCTTAGGCAGTCCTAGGGAGTCCCTATCAACGAACTCAAACTCGTTTGTCATGACCTCCATAATACCCTGCATATATCCAGTTTCGATTGCGTTTTTCACCATCTCAACCAGCGCTTCGGGAGGCCTATACCCCATCTTTACAGCTATATTCTTAAGCGCGAGAACCACCTCCACTGGCGCAACATCCTGCGGACAATACTCGCTGCACTTCCAACACTCACTGCAGGCCCAGAGGATCCCAGACTTCATTATCTCTTCGATCATCCCCATCTTTACAGCAGCAACTATCTCATGGGGCTTGTATTCAGGAACGACCTTAGCAGCTGTACATCCACTTGTACATTTGGCACATTGGTAACAGTACTCAGGCTTCTGATCACCTATTATAGCCTTTATCTCCGGAACCTTAGACATAAGTTTAGCTATACTGAGCAGCTCTGCCAACACCGACACCCATTTAATAT
>WAQG01000099.1 GCA_015520395.1 Candidatus Geoarchaeota archaeon | reverse complement strand
TTGCAAAGGAGTACGACTTCTTCCTGGTTCAACCCGACCTCATGCCCCTGGTCGGCAGGCTTCTTGGCAGGTACCTCGGCCCTAGGGGCAAGGCTCCCCAGCCGCTTCCGCCGAACGTGGATCCCAAATATATGATTGAGCGGGCTAGAAGAAGCGTCAATATAAGGACTAAGACCCAGCCTGTCGTCCACGCTATTATAGGTAAGGAGGGGATGGATCCCAAGAAGGTTGCGGAGAACGCCTTAGCCATAATCTCGGCGCTTGAGTCAAAGTATAAGATCCCCCAGAACATTAAGTCCATATACGTGAAGGCGACGATGAGCCCCGCCGTTAAGGTTGAGATTACTGGTAAGAGGAGGCGTAGGAGATGAGTTTGGCGGTTAGGCAGAGGAGGGCTAGGGGTAGGGAGAGGAAGGCTAGGATAATTGCCGAGATATCAGAGTACCTTAAGAGGCATAAGGTGTTTGCGATAGTCAATCTTGAGAAGATCGGCGCTAGGGAGCTTCAGCTGATAAGGCGGAAGCTTTATGGGAGGGCGATGGTAAAGGTCGCTAAAAACACCCTTGTCAAAAAGGCTGTCGAACGGGTGTATCCGCCCGAGGTTGCGGAGACCATCTCTAAGCACCTCAGGGGCCAGAACGCCTTCATATTCACCGACATGAACCCATTCGAGCTCTACGAGTTCCTAGAGGAGAACAAGGTTGAGACCGCGGCTAGGCCCGGCGACATAGCCCCCGACGACATCTACATCCCCGCAGGGAACACGGGCCTAACGCCCGGCCCGATACTCTCCAAGATGGGGAAGCTGGGGATACCGACGAGGATTGAGGAGGGCTCCATCTTCATAGTGAAGGATACCAGGGTTGCCCGTAAGGGTGACGTGATAACAGCCGACTTGGTCGAGATACTGAACAAGCTGGACATAAAGCCCCTGAAGGTCGGCCTAACGGTGAAGGCAGCCTTCTTCGACGGCGTGATGATGCCCGGAGAAGCCCTGAAAATAGACTACGATGCCTACGAGCGGCAGATCAGGGAGGCCTACACGTCCGCCTACAACCTGGCCTTCAACAGCGTCCTCATGATAGAGGAGGTTGTGCCCGCAATCCTCTCGAAGGCACACAACGACGCCTTCCTGCTCTCAATACAGCTTGGGATAGTGACGGATGAGAACGCCCCATACGTGGTCAGGCTTGCCCATGCTAGGGCCACGATCCTTGCAGCCGAGATCGCGGTTCCGGATCCAGAGGTCATGAGGCTCTCAATAAACCTGGCTCACCAAAGGGCGAGAGTTTTGGCCGAGAAGGCGGGAATAGCCAGCTAGAGGGAGATAACCTTATATTTACACTATCCTTATGATTGGTGAACTGGGGGTGTCGAAGATCGAGTACGTGTATGCTAGTCTCCTGCTACACACTGTCGGAAAGGAGATCAATGAGGAGAACCTGACATCCGTATTGAGGGCGGCGGGCGTCGAGGTTGACCCAGTGAGGGTTAAGTCCGTTGTCGCAGCACTAAATAAGATCAACATAGATGAGGCAATAAAGAGTGCCGCACCAGTCTTTGCAGCTCCAGCAGCCGCACCAGTGGCAGCAGCCCCCGCTGAGGCCGCACCAGCCGCCGCTGAGGAGGAGAAAAGGGAAGAGGAGGAAGAGGAGAAGAAGGAAGAGGAGGTTAGTGAGGAGGACATCGCTGCAGGGCTGGGCGCCCTGTTCGGCTAGAGGTTTTCCCAGAGGGATCAATAAGTTTATTCATTATTCAAAAGATTGTTTTGAGGGTATGCTAACGAGAGGTAGGTGGCATGAGGTTCGGTAGGAAGGAGTACGAGATAGAGTTCTTCAAGGAGAAGGGGTACATCCGGAAGCGTTGCCCGATATGCGGCGAGTATTACTGGACGCTGGATCCGGACAGCAAGAGCTGTGGGGAGGCGCCCTGCGCGCCCTACAGGTTCATAGGTAAAAGGGTTGTGAAGAGGAGCTATACGCTCGACGAGATGAGGGACGCGTTTCTGAGGTTCTTTGAGGAGAGGGGCCATGAGGTTATAGAGCCCTACCCGGTCGTCGCCAGGTGGAGGGACGACCTATACCTCACAATAGCCAGTATAGCCGTATTTCAGCCCTTCGTAACGAGCGGCGAGGTACCTCCCCCCGCAAACCCACTCGTCATCTCCCAGCCATGCATAAGGCTTCAAGATGTCGATAGCGTCGGGCTGACGGGCGGCCGGCATCTTTCGATTTTCGAGATGGGGGGACACCATGCATTCAACTATCCGGAGAAACAGGTTTACTGGAAGGATGAGACCGTGAGGTACTTCCACGAGTTCGCAACCGAGGTGTTGGGAATACCTGAGGAGGAGATAACATATAAGGAGGGCGTGTGGGAGGGTGGGGGCAACGCTGGCCCGGATTTCGAGCCCATAACATACGGG
>WAQG01000098.1 GCA_015520395.1 Candidatus Geoarchaeota archaeon | reverse complement strand
TAAGAGACAGATGCCGGGCACACTGTGGTCTTCGGGGGGAGGACATATAAGCTGAGACAGGTTCCCTCGGCCTTCGTCTATGAGGGAGCCAGGCTCTACGTTGGGGCGGGCGTCCTAATAGATCCCGACGTGTTTCTCCGGGAGGTTATGGAGACCGGCGTCGAGGGTAGGATATGGGTGGATCCGCAGTGTGGTGTTATTGAGGAGAGGCACAAGCAAATAGACAGGAGCGACAAGCACTTGTCAAAGGTCATACAGACCACCGGGACGGGCACGGGGCCTGCGATGGCTGATAGGGTTAGGAGGGTGGCGAGGGTGGCGAGGGATGAGCCTAGGCTGAGGAAATACCTTGACGACGTTGCCGAGAGGGTCAATGACGCCATCGAGAAGGGCCTTAATGTCTTGATAGAGGGGACTCAGGGCACATACCTCTCCCTATACCACGGGACTTATCCATACGTAACGTCTAAGGATGTGACGGCTTCTGCAGCCTGCAGCGATGTTGGCGTGGGGCCGACGAGGGTTGATGAGGTGATAATAGTGTTTAAATCCTACCTGACCCGGGTGGGCGGCGGCCCACTGGAGGGAGAGCTAAGCTACGAGGAGGCGAAGAGGCGTGGATGGGTGGAGTATGGGACGGTTACGGGGCGTCCAAGGAGGGTGGCACCCTTCAACTTCAAGCTTGCGAGGAGGGCTGTGAGGCTCAACGGGGCCACCCAGGCGGCCCTCACCAAGATAGACGTTGTTTATCCGGAGGCTGCTGGCGTGACCAGGTTTGAGAAGCTTCCCGCCGAGGCGGTTCGGTTTATAGAGGAGGTGGAGGCTGAGCTCGGAATCCCCGTGACCCTGGTCAGCACTGGGCCTGACGCATTCCAGATAGTCGATAGGAGGAGGGGTTAGAAGGGCTCGGTCTCCTGGGAGGCCCTTTGTAGAAGTGACTCGATGACGGGGATCGGGTCCTCCATCTCCTCCCTGAACCTTCTAGACCTCTCTGCAGTCCTCTCCTTAACCCTGTCCAACCTCCTCAAAATCCTCTCGAGCACGGCCGGAAGATCTCTAGGCGTCGTCTTTCTTATAAGCCTCCTTCTGAGTAGAACCTTCTCAACCCACCAGACTGAGGGGTAAACGGAGATCGATGGAACTCCGAGGAGCGCGGCCTCGACAGTCATGGTTCCACCGCCCCCAATGAACACGTCGGTGAAGCTCAGCAGGCTGGCCCCATCTATGGTTCTCTCAACTACCGTGGCGAAGTCCCCGTAGAGCTCCTTAATCCTCCCCATCTGGCTGGCATACCTGGGTATCAGGACGAGCTGGGCCCCCCAATCTCTAACCACCCTCCTAAGCCCCTCTGCAGCCGTCCTGGATCCAAGGCTGGACTTTCCAAGAAGATAGGAGGCCTCCGACTCCTCCAGCCGCCCCACAATCAGGAGGGCATCCCTCCCCACCCCGACTTCCTCGAGAACCCTTGGGTTGGGCCTGAAGTCTATCAGCCAGGCCCAGGGATCCAGGGCCCTATACTGAACTATCCTCTCAGGCTCTATACCATACTTAACCCAAAGCCTCTTGGGAATGTAGGAGGGGGTTGCAAGATACCTTGAAAGGGGTATTGCCAGACGGGAGGCCGCAAAGGAGTGTGGAGCATCGCTCGTACAGACGTGAGGCTTTCCCAACCCGAACGAGATCCTGGCGGCCTCCGGCGAGGAGAGGGAGACCGCAACATCCGGGTCGAACTCCCTCACCACGGGGAAAAGCCCCCTCATCCTCTCTATGCTCGCACGAAGCTTTTCAGCAATATCGGCACCCCCATGCCTCCCAACCACAAGGCCCCTAAGCCCAACGATCCCAGCCATCCCAACAGTCTCACGAAAACCCCTGATGGTGACAAGCACATTTCCACGCCCAAAGCGCTCAGCATGCCTCTTAACAAGCCTATTAAAAAACAAAACCTGCTTAGGGGTGTTAACATCCACCCACAGCCTCATCCCGAACCACAACCGAAAATCCAGCCTTATAAAGTACACTATGTCCCGACGAAAATCCAACTAGACGATTTCAGAGCCGATCACATGCTAGATGCATGCGGCTAGCCATTCAAAATCATTAACCCATCACACTCTCCACGCTAAATTATCATAAATAATAG
>WAQG01000097.1 GCA_015520395.1 Candidatus Geoarchaeota archaeon | reverse complement strand
CGTTTACTGTGAGGCTCTCCGGACTCTCTGGATTCTCAACTATTGAGATGTCTTCTTCCCTGGCTCTGAGTAAGGCAGCCACACTACTAATTATCGACGCCTTCGTCCCACCACCCTTAAATCCAGTCACATTCCGCTTTATCCTCTCCCTATAAGCCTCGTCGTCCTCCCCCACCTCGCGGGGAATCCCGACAAGCCTTCCAAGCATATCAAGGCTCTCACCACTAGCTGTATCTATCCACCTGCTCTCCATAAGCCAGGGAAGAAGCCTCCCATACTCCTCCAGCTTCGTGGAGACCGCGTCTATAAACCGCCTGATCAACGCCTCCCTAACCCAGGTTTTATAGAAGCTGGGCAGGTAGCCCGAGATTCTCTCAGCCCGCTCACTCAACCGCTCTCACCCTGTAGAGTACGGCTATGTTTCTTGGTGATGCCCTCTCACCCACACCAATGGGCACCGTTCCGTTCTCGATGACTTCCGCCTTTGCTCCCCTGGTGATCCTCGCCACTATCCTATTGACGTCCCAAACCCCCTCGCAGAGGGCAGCCTCGACCATGCGGGAGAAAAGAACAGGCTCACCGATATCCAAGCCCGACATATATGTCCTAAGCCTCTCCTCAACCGTCCTGACGACGACACCAGGCTCCGCGTCGGGGTTAAGCACGACATCGACATTCAAGTCGATGTATACAATTACGGGTCTCACAACCTCAACCTTTATGCCGGCAGCCCTAGTGGAATCCACAGCCTCCAGAATTCTCCCCATATCACCACCATCGACAATGACCCTGACCAGCCCATAAACACCGTCGGGCGCCTCCTTAACCCTCACAGCCCTCACACCCTCCACAGCCCTCACGGCCGCCACAAGGGAGCTCAGCGTAGCCCTGCCCGCATACTCAAGAGCCCTCCTAGCCCTCTCCCTAAGCTCCTCGTCGCTCTCCTCATCCACGCCACTATAGATGTCCTCCTTATTTATCGCATATTCGACACCCATGGGGGGCCGGGGCATCACGGTAAGCGTGCCAGCGAGAACGTTTCCCCAACTTCCAGGCACCGTACACCTGACGGGTATGTCAGCCTCCCACGTCCCCTCGGCGGTGGGCTTCAGGTAGTCCTCCTCCGTGGTGACATACACCCTCACCTCCTCAGGGCTCGCCGCACTTGAGGCAACCTTCGTCCCCACAGGCACAACAATCTTCCTATAAGCCTCGTAATCAACTCTGAAGACCGTTCTTAGATCGGGCCTCTTGCCACCCTGAAGCCAGACTATCCCACTTCCCGAGACCCTGTAATCGGTTCCCTCCTCAAAGACGTAGGGCTGCCCGTCGACAACCCCCTCAACCTTCAGGACGCCTTTCACCAGGTCGTTCTTAAGCCTATAAAACTCCCTACCATCGTAGAGATGAACCTCGCCTTCAACCCTAAAGCCCTCGGGCTCGCTCCTTCTCCCAAACGTTACTCGGCCGGTCGCGTGCTGTGGCGGTTTCCTCTCAACTCCAAGCAGGGCCACAACCAGGTCTAGGGCCCGCCCCTCAGCCGTGTCCAAGAAGCCTGAATAATAGGCCTCCCTCAGTTCCAGGTACAGCCTCTCGATCTCCCTGCTGATCGCCTCTACAATGTTCCTCACGACGCTTCCAGGCCTGACATCCGTCAACCCGGAGGGCCAAGCATACCTGTAGACAACCGTAAACTCAGAGTTATGGTCGGGCCTCTCGCCACCCGAGATCCATTCCACGTGGTTATCAACAAGCCTGAAATCCCTCCCCTCAACAAAACTCCTCCGCACACCCCCTGAGACGCCCTCCACACCCAATATCTCCCTGACAGGCATCTCAAGCCTATAGCGCTGCTCCAGCCTCGAGTACCTGAACCTCTCCCTAACCTCGCCCTGCGCTATCTGGGCAAGGACCTCATCAGCTATCTCCCTATACCTCCTAACCTCAACCACCCTAATACACCTCCAAGCTTATTGGAAGGCTGACGCCCAAAACCTCACCCCCCACAGTCAGAACGGAAACCTCGACAACGACCGCCTCAGATTCCAGCCTGTGAGGAACCACCCTAATCTCGATAACCTCACTCACCCTATCCTCACCCCCCAGACACTCGAGAACCGCCCCACGGATAAGCCGCCTGGTCCTCTCGTTGTTAGGCATGCCCATGAACTCGTAGATCCTGGAGCCATAGTCGGGGTGCCCCAGCTCGGCTAGCTCGCCCAACACCGTCTTTATCCTACAGACAATGGCCTGAGCAAGGTTCTCGACACCAGAAATAGTCTCGACGTCTCCAGAGCCGCTCAATGCGAGGTCGGCGCCCTCCCTGTCGAAGCGAAGCTTGAGATCCACCCCATACGGATCGCTCAACACATTCACCTCCTAGTTGATCCTGACGACACCTCCCTTAATCACGGTCTCAGCCTTGGCCGTCAGCTGGGCCTTCGCCTTGGAGTCTATCT
>WAQG01000096.1 GCA_015520395.1 Candidatus Geoarchaeota archaeon | reverse complement strand
TGGCCAAACCACGGGGGCAAACCCCTCGAGCGAGCCCACCTCCTATTCCCATCAAGTATAACCCCAACGTGCCTGGGCTTCTCACCGTCCTTAATCTGTCTCCAAAGCCAGGCCTCATAGATCCTATAAACGCCGAACAGCTCTAATAGCCTCTTCAACATGAGCATCTCATACTACTGCCTTCCGCAATATATTTTTGACCATAACGATGGCGTTTAACCTTTTAGGGTAGACTGCTCCCTGAGGCGGGTAAATCTGTAACTAAAGTTATATTCCTGCTCGGCGATACCTGCCCTGAAGGTTTATGGACGTATTTGGGCTCCTCGACCAGCGCATCAGGGAGAAGCTCAGGGCTATGGGATTTGTAAGGCCGACTCCACCCCAGCTAGAAGCGATACCCGAAATTCTAAGGGGCAAAAACCTCCTCCTCATAGCCCCCACAGGCACAGGGAAAACCGAGGCCGCAATGCTCCCCATATTCCACAAGCTGCTGAATGAGTGGAGGGGGCCGGGCATAAAGGTCATCTACATAACGCCGCTGAGGGCTCTGAACCGGGACATATTTAGGCGTCTGCTGAAGCTGGCCGAGGAGCTTCAAATAACTGTTGATCTGCGTCACGGTGACACACCTAGGGCTGTCAGGCGGAGGATTATCGAGAGCCCGCCTGACATACTTATAACCACGCCGGAGACTTTCCAGGCCCTCCTCGTGCTTAAGCAGTATAGGCCGCATTTAAGGGGTGTCAGGGCGGTTATTGTTGATGAAGTTCACGAGCTTGCCGAAAGCAAGCGCGGCGTTCAGCTTTCAGTTGCCCTGGAGCGGCTATATGACTATGTTGAGAGGGAGTTTCAGAGAATAGGGCTTTCGGCGACCATAGGTGATGTTGTGGGTGTCGCCGGGCTGCTTTTCGGCTCGGGGAGGGACTATGTTGTCAAGAACGTCTTCTCTCCCCGTGAACTAAGCATCACTGTCGAGTATGTCGATTGGGAGAACTTGCCTGAGAGGCTCATGAAGATTATGGAGGGTCGGAGAACCTCGATAGTCTTCGTGAACACGAGGCAGATGGCTGAGCGCCTAACGGAGCTGCTTAAGTCGAAGCTTCCAGACCTGAAGGTCTCGGTTCACCATAGCTCAGTGTCGAGAGCGCTACGGGAAGAGACTGAGCGCATGTTGATTAAGGGCGATTTAAACCTAGTTGTGAGCACAAGTTCCCTCGAGCTGGGAATAGATGTAGGCCATATAGACCTGGTTATACAGCTGGGCTCACCAAGAGAGGTTGTCAGGCTTGTTCAGAGGGTTGGTAGGGCTCGCCACAGGTTTGGGGAGCCTTCCGAGGGGATAGTCATTGTGACAAACCTTGACGAGGGGCTTGAAGCAGCGGTGATAGCTGGGAGGGCCATGGGCGGTCTTCTCGAGGCCCCACGAATACCACACAAACCGCTAGATGTGCTCGCCCACCAGCTGGTGGGCTACATAATCGAGCATGGTAGGGTGGATCTATATAGGTTCTACAGGATCTTAAAGCGGTCCTGGCCTTACAGGGATCTAACGGTGGAGGAGTTTATGGCTGTTGCAGAGTTCATGGAGAAGCTGAGGTGTATAAGGATATATGTAGACGGCGAGGTTAAGGCGAGGATAGGTAAAAGGGCGTTCTCCTACTATTTCGATAATCTTTCAACGATACCCGACACCGTCTACCTAAGGGCTTATGACCTGGTTACGGGCCGCGAGATCGGGCTCCTGGATCTCGACTATGCGGAGCGCAGCCTCCGGGAGGGGCTCCTGATAGTATTGGCTGGCAGGGCATGGGAGATAGTCGGCATAGATCTTGAGGGACTCAGAGTCTCCCTGAGGCCGGCCCTCGAGGCGGACGCCGTGCCCGTCTGGTATGGCGAGACCATTCCAGTTCCAAGGGAGGTTGCGGAAGAGATGGCTCTCCTCAGGCGGAGAATCACGGAGCTGCTTGGGAAGGGCCTTAATCCTGAAGTCGCGCTGAGGGGGTACCCCGTAGAAGAGGGACTCTCCAAGATGATCGTCCAGCAGCTTGCCGAACACCTAAAGCTAGGCTACCCCCTTCCCACTCCAGATCAGCTACTTGTTGAGCAGATTGGCAACATCGTTGTCCTTCATTGCTGTCAAGGGGTCAGGATCAACAGGGCTGTGGCTGCCCTGGTTGCCGGCGCCCTGTACTACAGGTTTTCGATCGCCGCCTACTATGTCGTAGATGCTTGCAGGATCCTGCTATACTCGAGGGGCAGGATTCCTGGGCAGGCTGTAGAAGTTGTTTTGAGGGAGTGGTTACCGGAGACTGTCCGTACAAACCCCGCCCTGATCAGGAGAATATTAAAGGCAACCTACGCGTATCAGGAGAAGCTTCTACAGGTGGCGCGCAGGTTCGGCGCGGTTAGGCGGGAGGCCAGGAAGAGGCCTTCGGTGCATGTGCTGGTTGAGCAGTACGAGGGTACTCCTGTGGAGATGGAGGCATTCAAGGAACTGGCTGAAGACTACATGGATCTGGAGGGCGCACTACGTTTAATTGAGGGGCTGGGCTCAGGTAAAGTTAGGCTGCTTTCCTACGAATCTCAAACACCCTCCCCACTCTCAAATGGGATGTTCGAGTACTATGGGATTGGAAGAACCGTTCTGAAACTCTCGTCGACGGAGGCCGTGATTAGGGCTGTGAGGGAGAGGCTTAAAAGCTCCAACGTTCGCCTGATATGCCTCTACTGTGGCTGGGAGACGTTAGCCAAGGTCTCAACACTAAAGGACAGGTTGAAATGCCCAAAGTGCGGATCCCTGGTCGTAGCGGCGGCTAAGCCCGGGGATGAGCTCGCCAAAAGGGTGGCCGAGAAGCTTAGGAAGGGGGGCCGGTTAAGGGGGGAGCTGGCTAAGAAGCTTAGGGAGCTATGGCTTTCAGCCGAACTTGTAGTG
>WAQG01000095.1 GCA_015520395.1 Candidatus Geoarchaeota archaeon | reverse complement strand
GCAACCCCAGGATCGACGGATCCACGGCCAGCTCCACAAACCCCGTCGTATTCAGCCCCGAGAACAATGGGAACCCTGGGTCCCCGAGCAGATACCAGTAGAAATTCTGCTCAGTAAAATTATAAACACTGAGCCAGGTCCAAACGTACCTGTTTCCCACCCATACCTCGTAGTCCCAGGTTCCGTTGTTGTCCACATCAACCTTGAAACGGTAATAAAGCCACCAGTCGTAGTTGTTTATTGCAGGGTCTAGCGGGCCCCCCATCCTGAAGGCGAGGAAGAGGTGGGTTCCGTTCGCGGCGACGTAGGCCTCGGTGATGTTGGCGTACTGCTCCTCCAGGCTGTACTGGTCATTGGTGTCAGTAGCGAAGGCCGGGACCCCGGCCCAGTCGGCAGCATTGACATCCGCAGCTATGTCCGCGGCAGGCACAGTCCAGTTAGCTGCAATGGAAAATACGTCGTCTTGTGATCCAGCAAATGTCAGGGAATTAAGAATTGCTACTGTGTCCCCCGTCCTCAGGTTAAGCCAGTTCAGGGGAATGGCAACAATATAGCTTGTCTCATTCTGCAGGACAACCCACTCATCGTGCTGTTCGTCTCCAATAAAGGTGCCATCCGCACCCCAGATGTCTATCCATAGCATTGGATAATACCCTGGAGGATTCACCCATATCTGGAACTCAGCACCCGCCCAAGAACTACTAAGCGAGCCGCGGTCCCTCCCGGTGTACCTATTGTTGTCAATGTCTAGGCTAACCATAACTAGTCTCCAGCACCACGGTTCTCCGCTGGGCAGAGGGCCCCACCAGTCCCACTCTAGGAGGAGGTGGGTTCCGTTGTCCCACACTTTGAATAGCCTGAGGTCCCTCCAGTCCAGGTAGCCTTTATATTCGTCCTCCAGCACGGCGGGGGTTGACTGAGCGGCGGTGAGGGCGGCGCCAACGATCAGGGAGAACAGCAGCACACTGGCTAACACCCTGTACAAACCCACAACACACCCCCGCAACAATCTATCAATACAGAACCATAACAAATTAATATAAATCTCTTATCGCCCCTCAAGGGCTCCGAGCCCTAACACCACAGAGAATAGATTATCGGGAGCATAGGGGGCTCGAGGAGGGCGCCGGGGAGGTCCTGGAAGGCAGGTTCGTGGACTTCGAGGAGCTCCTCGAGGAGTATAGGGTAAGCCAGAGGCGAAAGGCTGAGAGGACAACCAGACCCTGTAGCTCGATTCTTACTACTAGGTCCTCCACAGCCAGGGGCATCCATGTCATGAGTGTCTTTTTGCTCCCAGTGGGTGCTAGGCAGTCTTTATGCTAGTAGAGACCCTCAACCATTATAGGCACCTTCACGGTGTGGCGCTTCTCCTTCCTCAGGATCTCGAGGGTGACGTCGCCCTTGTCTATGGAGTCCTCCACCGCTCTTCTAAGGTCCCTGGGCTTGGAGACTTTGAGGTTGTTCACGGAGACTATTATGTCGCCCTGCTTGATGCCTGCGGAGTGGGCGGGGGTGCCGGGCACCACGCGTACAACTATGAGGCCCTCCTTCACCGGGAGGTTGTAGGCTGAGGAGACGTGGGGCGTGATCTGGGCAACGTATATTCCGATCCAGGCCCTCAGCGGCTTGCCGTACCTCTCAACCATGGTGATGAACCTCTTCACAGTGTTTATGGGTATGGCGAAACCTATGCCCTGGGCGTAGGGTATGACAGCTGTCGTGACCCCCACGGCCTCCCCCTCGGCGTTGACCAGGGGACCCCCGCTGTTTCCAGGGTTGATCGCGGCGTCGGTCTGGATCAGGTCTTCGAGGAAAACCTTCTCACCCACAATGCTCCTACCGGTGGCGCTCACAACACCCATGGTCACGGTGGGCCCAGGCATCCCCAGAGGGGAGCCAACGGCGAAAACCAGGTCCCCAACCCTAAGCCTGTCGGAGTCGCCGAGCTTCAGGGGGCGGAGACCCCTCCTCTCCGACCTCAGCAGCGCCAGGTCCCTGTAGGGGTCGGCAGCCACCACCCTGGCCCAGCCAGCCTCGCCGTCCGGGAAGAGTATCCTGATCCTGGAGGCGCCGCCCACCACGTGGAAATTCGTAACCAGCAGCCCGTCCTCCCCCACCACGAAGCCCGAACCAACACCCTCCACAGGCCTAAGCTGGAGGAAGGCGTCAAGCCTCGGAACCACCGCAAATATGGTGACAACGCTAGGCGCAACCCTCGAAACCATATCGGCCAAAGACCTACTTATCTCCGAGAGCTCCACCCATGCCACCAATAACTGAGAAAACCACACCAGTATTATCAGTAGCTGCAAACCAGGCACGGCGACTCAACCCGTGATAGCCGGGGCCAGCATCTAGCTGGCCTTTCCGAGGCTCAGAGCTTAGCATCAACTACCCACTACTCTAAACTCCCGCCCAAGTGCGTCTCAGCAGTTAAGGCTAGAGAAAACCCTCGAACCTCTTCTTCACCACTACATCATATATGAAGTGGGCGAAGGCTATGAAGTCGAATATCGGTAGCTTAAGCCTCTCCTGGACCGCCCTGCTGAAGGGTGAGAGATTGTGGCACTCGAAGACTAGAGCCTTTATGTCGTCGTATTTTGAAACAAGCTCCTCACACTTCTCCACAACCTCCCTCTCAACCTTTTCCACATCCATGTCCGGGGAGTTTCCAAGTATGGATCTAGAGAACTCCTCCTTATCCTCCAAGCCTGCCACCGCCACAGGCACCTTCTCAAGGTCCACCCCCGCGGCCTCCAAATGCCTGCGTGTAAGGCTCCTGGAGTTAGCTGTAACTATGCCTACGCGGCCCATAGTCAGCTTGTGGGCTAAGGGCACCATTAGGAGGGCAGAGGTAAACACAGGAACCCTAACGGCTTTAGCGATCTCGTCCTGGAAGAGGACCAGGAACCCACAGCTAGTAGTTATAGCCCTAACACCCTCGGACTCCAACTCCTTGGCAGCCTCTATGAAGGGACCTAGCAGGCTCCTATCAGCCTCCATGACAACCTTCCTAACCGTTGCACCCCTCACAACCTTGAACCTGACGGGGAATTTATAGGAAGTAGCGTTCCCAACATCACCTGGGATCCGGGGGAACTTAGTGTCGAGGAGAAGTATTCCCAAAACCTCACCATAGGTTGTTCTTCCACCCTTAACCTTCAAAACCGTAACCCGAGACAAGTTTCCTGTATTTCTAGATTAAAGCTTTATCCTGGGCTTTAAGGCCTTATTGACAAGCTCTACCACCCCGCCACCCAGAATCCTAACCATGAGGAGGGAAGCACCAGCAAATATCAGGAGCCTCATAGCTCCGCCGATCCTGGCAAGCTCTGAAAGGATCTCGACGAGGAAAGCTCCAACAACGGGACCGGTTATTGTTCCCCAACCTCCCACCAGAGTGTTGACTATTATTATTCCCATTTCGTTAAAGCTTAGAATGGCGGGGCTTAGGAGCCCAGTGTAATGCGCATAGAAGCCGCCAGCTATGCCAGCCAAGAACCCGCTTAGAGCGAAAATGTTCTTCCTAAGATCAGTCACATTTATACCCATGGACCTAGCTGCTAT
>WAQG01000094.1 GCA_015520395.1 Candidatus Geoarchaeota archaeon | reverse complement strand
ATTTGGGCTCCTCGGCCCAAACGGGGCTGGGAAGACCACGTTTATAAGAATGATCGCCGGAGTTCTGAAGCCCACCCGCGGGGCAATAAGGGTTTTCGGCATGGATGTTCGTAAAGATGCCCATAAAATTAAAAAGTTGATTGGGTACATGCCCCAGAGATACAGCCTTTATGAGGATTTGACGGTATTTGAGAACCTCAACTTCTATGGTGCCCTTTATGGGGTTCCTAGGGGGAGGCGTGTTGAAAGGATAAGGGAGCTCCTAGAGCTGGTTGAGCTTAGGGGTCTTGAGAACAGGATGGTTGGAAAGCTAAGTGGGGGTCAGAGGCAGAGGATAGCATTAGCGGTGGCGCTCCTCCACGACCCGAAGCTCCTCCTCCTCGACGAGCCCACCGCCGGGATAGACCCGCTACTGAGGAGGAACCTCTGGAAGATATTCCGAGCCGAGTCGCTGAAGGGCAAGACGATACTGATAACGACGCATTACATGGATGAGGCGGAGTTTTGCGATAGGGTTGCGTTGATAAATAGGGGGAGGATTCTGGCGGAGGGTGAGCCTGAGACCCTTAAGGAGCGGGTTCTTGGGAAGGAGATAGTCGAGGTGTGGGTTTCCAAGGGGGCTGAGGCGGAGGCGATATCAGTCTTAAGGTCGAATGGGTATATGGCGGATCTCGGCCCGAGGGGGACGATAAGGGTGCTCAATGCGGAGATATCTGAGGTTGCTAGGGCTCTGGAGGAGGAGGGCGTGAAGATTAGAACTATTTCGAAGTCTAGGGTTACATTTGAGGACGTCTTTGTGAGGGTGATGGAGAGATGATCGAGCCCATACTAAGGATCGGGGTGCTCATAGACAAGGAGCTTAGACAGCTCCTGAGGGATAAGAGGGCGGTAGGCCTTATATTAGCCATGTCCGTCCTTGTTCCCACAGTTCTAGGCTGGGCCTACAGCGGGGAGATCGGGCATATGCCGATAGCCATATGCAACCTCGATGACAGCCAGATAAGCTGGAAGATCGTTGACGCGTTTGAGAGCAGCAGGGACTTCGACGTGCTCTACTATGTTGATAGCGTCAGCTCAGCGCGGAGGCTTGTTGAGGATAAGGAGGTGTTTGGGGCCATAATAATTCCGCATGGCTTTGGGGAGGAGCTGGCGAGGAGCGGGAAGACCTACATAATAGTGGTGTCCGATAGGTCGAATACCTATCTTGCATCTGCGCTCGAGTCGGCTGCCCAGGTCCTGGTCTCTGAGATTAACAAGGAGATGCTTGGTGAAAAGGGAGTTGAGATGATAATAGAGACAGTTTATGGCCCAAAATATTCCAGTGTCGACCTCATACTCCCACCTATCCTCGGGATGGTCATAATGCTTGTTGGGAGCGGCCTCATGTCGGTCTCCGTGGCCAGGGAGAGGGAGAGGGGCACTATAGAGCAGCTTGTCATGACACCGCTAACCGTTTGGGAGATGGTTGTAGGCAAGTTCGCCGCATATACGCTTGTAATGTGGTTCGATGTCTCCCTTACCATACTGATCGTCACCCACATGTTTGGAGCGGTGGTTAAGGGGGGTATAGAGAACCTGATGATGCTCTCCTTCATATTCACAATAGGGTCAATAGCCCTTGGACTCTTCCTCTCAACCCTCTCAGCCAACCAGCTCCAGGCGCAGCAGGCAGTGCTTTTAGTCTACATTCCAAGCATGCTTTTCTCAGGGATATTCATGCCTGTAGAGATCTCCGGCCCCATAGTAAGGATAGCAAGCTACTATAACCCCATGTTCAGGTTTATAAGGGGCGCGAAGCTCATAGTCCTGAACGGTTATAGCATACTTGAGGTAGGGGGACATCTACACTTCCTTTTAGCATTTGCATTTATAATGCTGATCCTATCTATTGTTAGCTTGAAGGTGAAGTTGCTGTGAAGACGTGGAAAGCGGCAGTGTTGCTGCTGATCCTAATAATGCTGAGCCTAGGGACATTCGCAGTTAAGACTGCATCTACAAGCGACTTTGGCGACTATCTCGACATAACTGACTATTACTGGGAGAGGTTTACGAAAGGTGGAAACAGCATCTTCGTGGTGGTTGTAAGAAACATTTATGATGAGTCTCTGAGTGAGCTGAACGCCACTTTAGATATTTCGGAGCTGGTGGAGGGCTCTGTTGTTTCATGCTATATCGAGGAGATACCAGTTGGAAGGGAAGGACTTTTTAGGTTCAGCTTCACTGTCCCGTCCAACGCCTCGCTAACCTACTATGTCTTCAAGTTTAGCGTTAGGTTTAAGGTAGGCTTTGCAACGGAGACCTACAGGGAGAACGTCTACGCAACGGTTAACGGGGCTCCTGACCTCGAGGTATCATTCCAGCCATTAAACCTGACCAAGGCTTCTGTAAACAATGTAACCGTACGGATCAAGAATGTCGGCCAAGGGGTTGCCAGGAAGCTTAAAGTAGACAGAATCGCATTGCCATCAGGCCTCACCATCTTAGGTATTACCAACGCCGAGAAGGGCTTGCTGAAGCCTGGGGAGGAGTGGGAGATAGGATTTGAGATAGGCGTCGAAATGATAACACTAATGTTCCCAACCCTTTCACTTACAATCTCCTATGAGGATCAGCTAAGACTACCTATAATCGAGGTGCTTAACATAGGCTTACTAATAGAGGATTACCCGAAGCCTGAAATAGCGGTTGAGCAAGCTACCAACTCCATAGAGCCGGAGATGGTCGAGAATCTAACGTTTATCATTAAAAACGTTGGGAATGGGGTTGCCAAGAACGTATCGGTTTCGCTAGGTTCCCTAACGCCTATCCTAAGCATCGTGGGACCCCATACTGCCAGGATAGAAGAGCTGAAGCCCGGCGGCGAGGCCCATATTACATTTATGGTGTTTGCTGAGTTTCCGGAGGTTGGGAAGGAGGTCGCAACAGTATATATAGTTGTAACGTATCATGATTTTGCGAATGCCAGCTATATATCCACCTATAACTTCGGAATCAGAATTCTAAGACCGGAAGACCCCTCCCTGCGGGTTGAGCTTCTAACAACCTCTCTGCCGATCGGATCTGAGAGTAAACTTAAGTTCAGGTTGGAGAATGCTGGGGGTAGCAGGGCGGTAAACATAACTGTGAGTGTCGTCTCCCTCTCGCCCTATGTTATAGTTGTTGGGGAGAGTGAGAGACATATAGATAAACTAGATGCCGGGGAGGCCGTAGACCTAGCAGTTACAGTATATATTCAACCCCTCGTCCAGGGTGCGGCCTCAATAAACATAATCCTGAGCTACTATGACCGAGTTGGCACCAGGTACCTCTCAGCACATCAACTGGGGGTTCTGGTCAAGGGGTCCCCAAAGTTCACATTAGTACACTTCGCCCACGTCCCCACCAGGATATTCCCAGGCGACACTTACGTCAAGCTCCTCGTCTTCCTAGCTAACGTGGGGAATGGAACTGCCGAGGATGCCAGCATCCTTCTCGTACTTCCAGAGGGGTTCAAGCCCTCCTACTCAGGCGGAGAGAGGTTCTCGATCGGCACAGTTCCACCCTGGAAGATATTAAACCTGACCTTCTACATAGATGTTGACGAAAACGTAGATCCGGGCCCACACAACCTGACACTTAACGTTATGGCTAGGGGCTATAGCGAGAAGTTTAACCTAACGATAATCATTGAGAGGAAGGCTGAGATTGAGATAACTTCCGTGGAGTTTGAGCCGCCTGCTAGACCCGGGAGCAGGGGTGTTAGACTTATAGTTAAGCTGATAAACAACTCCACTATCAGCGTCGATCAGCTTCGAGTAACTGTTGAGAGCAGCCTCGTCTCAGGCACAACCATGGGCTACGTGGGGAGACTTCAGCCGAGGGAGGAGGCTGTGGTAGTTATGGATGTGGATGTGAATCCTAAGGTTGTTCCAGGCGAAAACAGGATTCAGTTCAGGCTTATATGGGTTCAAGATGGGAAGGAGCTTGAGAAAGTCCAGATAGCTACGGTCGAGATCCTGGAGTCTGGCGAAAGGCCGCTCTGGTTCTATATTTCAGTTGCTGGGATAAGCGTAGCCCTCGTGGGAGTCGTAGTATGGGTGTTCGTGGTCCCTAGATTTAGAAGGCTTTAAGACCAGTATTAAGATTGCTCCCAAACCTACAACTAGGCCTATCACTAGTAGCTCGAACACAATCGAGTTTTCTGCTAAGGTTATAGAGATGTATGCGTAGAAGGC
>WAQG01000093.1 GCA_015520395.1 Candidatus Geoarchaeota archaeon | reverse complement strand
CCTGTAAGCCCTACACCCACCCGGGGGGATGGGTCGGTTGACAGACACCCTGGACCTTTTGAGGAGGCTCAGCGAGGCTTATGGGCCGCCGGGCTTCGAGGAACAGGTAAGGAAGATCATCGTTGAGGAGCTCAGAGGGATGGGCTATATGCCCCAGATAGACAGGCTCGGGAACGTCTACGTGGAGGTCGGGGAGGGGAGGCCCGCAACCCTCCTCGCAGCCCACATGGACGAGGTCGGCTTCATCGTCAGGCACATAGCTGAAAACGGGTTCATCAAGGTCGCCGCCCTGGGAGGCATAGACCCATGCACCGCAACGGGATCTGAGGTGGTTCTGCTGGGCCGAAGGGGTCTCATCCACGGGATCTTGGGCTCCATACCGCCCCACCTAAGGAGGGGCGAGGCCCAAGAGCAGAAACCCAAGCTGGAAGACCTGTTCATCGACATTGGGGCAGCCTCCAGGGAGGAGGCCCTTGAGATGGGCGTCTCAGTGGGCATCCCAGCCGTCTTCAACGGGGGGTTCAGGTATCTTGGGTCGGCGGTTGTGGGGAAGGCGCTGGACGACAGGGTGGGATGCTACGTGCTCCTCGAAGCCTTCCGGCAGGCAGAGCCCCCGAGGAAGGGCAAGATCTACATAGCCTTCACCGTCCAGGAGGAGGTCGGCACCAGGGGGGCCCACACCCTAGCCGCAAGGCTCAAGCCGGACTACGGCGTGGCGGTCGAAGGAACAATAGCGGCCGACACACCCGGCATCCCAGAGGAGAACCGCGTAACAAGGCTCGGCGGGGGCCCAGCCCTAAGGGTAATGGACCGGACGATGATCGCCGACTCCCGCCTCCTAGGCTGGATAAGGGGGGTGGCCGACTCCATAGGTGTGTCTATACAGCTCCAGGTCTCGCCATACAGCGGCTCCGACGCCGGGAGGATGATCCTCGCAGGCGCCGCCGTCGCCGGGGTCGCCGTCCCAGTAAGATACATCCACTCGCCCCACTCCCTAGCCTTAAAGACCGACATAGAGGCCACCATAAGGCTTCTCACATCCCTCATCGAAAATCACCACATGCTCAGCTGAAAGCCCGGAGCAGGGCGCTCGGAGGTTAAAGCAAAATATATATTTATGTTAATCGTACATAACCTTGACATGGACACTGCAACCATTGTCAGCATAGTAGTCCCCCTGCTGATCGGCTTCCTTGTGGGTGTCATACTGAGGACGATCATAAAGCTCCTTGCAGCCCTCATAATCCTCCTGGCACTCCTGGTGGGCTTCGGGTTCGTCAGCATAGACGTACTTAAGGAGAAGGTCGTCGGCGCCCTGATGGGCATGGGGTACAACGTGGAGGATGCCGCGGGCATAGTCTCAGCAATAGCCTCAACACTCCCAATAGGGATATGGTTCTTTGTAGGGCTAATAATAGGGTTCTTTGTTAAGAAGTAAGGTGGTGAATGCCCTGGTGAGGCGCTGGGAGGCGAGGTAGCTACCCTTGGGCTGCGGACGAGTAATATACGCTGTCAAGTCTGGCGGAAACCTCTACGGAGTAGTCATCGACAAGGCGATCCACAGAGTTCACATAGACCTCGAGACCGGGAGAAGCCTCTGCACCTGCAGCGAGGGCGGGGGTTGCTGCCACGCCCAACTCCTAGCCCAGAGATACGGGCAGGGCCTCTACATCGAGCTATCCGGCAGGGAGGCAGCCCTCTCACTAATAAGCCCAGCAGCCCTCCTCAGAAGTGGGAACAAGGGGCTCTCACAGCTCCTAGACTTCTACACATACTACATAAGGGTTGTCGGCGGGTGGCCATACACCTCGAGAAGCAGGATAAGGATAGCCGAGGCATCCTCGGTCGCCTACGCCCTATCACTCCTACTCAAAACACTCAACACCAGCCCCCCGGCGGCCCAACTAGTAGAGCTGCTCACAACATCCCTCCACCTTTACAGATCCCCCCACTACCCCAGGATGGCGCTGGCGGCCGCCGAGAACTACTGGAGCCTCCTAGTCAAACACGTGAAGCCCGAGGAGTTAGGCGAGGAGGATGCCGAGGCAATACACCAGTCCTGGCTCCAGCTCCACAGGGCCGGAAGCCCCGTGGCAGACCCACAAAGCCTAAGCTTCCTCAGAAAAATCCCACATACAGGCTGCTGGGAGAGGGACAGCTATGTAGCCCTGATACGTAAGGCCATCTCCGGGGAGCTCTCGGAGCACGAGCGGGAAGACCTGCTAGTAAACCTGACGCTGTGCGCTGCTAAGGGGCTGTGGGAGCCCGTCTACCTAGCGGCAGCAGCTCTCGACGGGGAGTCACTGCGCGAGGCAATAAGGGTTGTTGCCAGGCTGGATGAAGAGATTGCTGCCAGCCTCCTCAGCGACTCCGTGTTCCTTGGGGTCGTGGAGAGCGTCCCCGGGGTTAGGGCTGCCGAGACTATCCAAGCCCACGTAATGGCCCTCAGGAGACTTGTCAGGAGGCTTCGGGAGACCAGGAGGGTGGATGGAAGGGTGTTGAGGAGAGCCGTGAAGGCGCCTTTATACAGGTGGTTCTTCTACGCCAGGTGGCTTGGTGAGAGGGAGAGGAGGATGCTTGTGGAGAGGGTCTCCACCCTCCTCCCGGACCTGGCCATGCTGGTCGGGGAATAGGCCCGGTCACATGGCCCTCCCTTAAGCCTGGAAAAATTAATGAGGGTGTAGCCTGATGTAGTCTCGGTGTCGATTTTGGTCGACGTCAACGAGGTTATGCTCAGGATCAAGGAGTGGTTTGAGACCGGCGAGGAGGATGCCGAGGACATAGTCAAGGCCCCATGGGAGGTCGACGTCTACAAGGACGACAAGGGGAACATAGTTGGGAT
>WAQG01000092.1 GCA_015520395.1 Candidatus Geoarchaeota archaeon | reverse complement strand
TAAGAGACAGCCCTAAGCTCCGTGTAGAGGCGGTAAACCGAGTAGACTGCTACGGGGTGAATAGCCCTGCCAGATATACCCCCATAAACGTTGGTTAGCACAGGCGCCTTAAGCTCAACATCTATAACCATCCCCCTCACAGTATTTATTGCAACCAGCCCGTCAGCCCCCGCCTCAACAGCCGCCCTACCCTGCTCCACAATATCGGTAACGTTCGGGCTAAGCTTGGCAAATACGGGAACCCCAACGCTACTCTTGACCGCCCTAACAACCTCGTAAACCGTCTTTGGGTCGGAGCCTAGATCGGCTCCAAGCCCCTTCACGTGGGGGCAGGAAAGATTGAGCTCGATTGCCGAGGCTCCGGCCTCCTCAGCCCTAACCGAAGATTCTACAAAGCCCTCAACGTCTCCGGCGGCTATACTCACTATTACCGGAACCCCGGTGCCCAATACGGGCGCTATCACCTCCCCCACCTTCTCTATTCCGGGGTTTGAGAGGCCTATGGCGTTAAGCGTGTAGCAACGTTCACTATAGATGACCGGCGGCTCGTAGCCCTTCCTCGCCTTGGGTGTGAAGGTCTTGGTTACTATCGCTCCAACCCCTGCCTTAGCAAACCTGACCATCAGGGAGGGCGAGCTCCCCAGAACCCCGGAGGCCACCATGAAGGGGTTCTTCAACCTGAGACCCGCCAGTTCAACTGAGAGAGAGGGCCTCAACTAAACCACCACATACCTATGCATCTTCATATTCTCCAGGGCCGTGATCCTTCTGGGCGAGCCCCTACCTATGTTTACAACCTTCCCAGCTGAGAGTATCTCCAGCCTCCCATCAACCTCAAGGGCTCCTTCGCCATCCAAAACTACGATAACCTCGTTGAACTCCCCGGACAGCTCGGCCACCTCACCCCTCCTTATATAGACCTCATATATCCTTCTGCGCCGCCTCCTGAACAGCTCCTTCTCGTAGCCCCAAGGCCTGTCAACCCGCCCCCTATAAGCCTCCCTGACCGCCTCCAGGTCCTTAAGCGAGTCTATTGACCGCCAGAAGGCGCCCTCCTCCATGTAAGCCCCCATCAACCCATCCCTTGCGACCTCCCTGAAGACGGTCTTCTCTATATCCTTATGGACATACCTTCTCTCGAAGTAGCTTTTAACCCCGTTTCTGATGAAGTAGAGGCCTGCGTTGATGTAGTGGTTAAGCACGGGCTTCTCCCTGAAGGCGACAACCTTCCTCCCGGCAAGCTCAAGTATGCCATACGGGCTCCTCATCTTTACGACCGTAACGGTTATCAGGTTGCCTGACCTGGAGCCCTCCTCTATAAGCCCCCTTATACTTATGTCCGTGACCACGTCGCCGTTCATCACCACCATGTCTCTATCAATGTAGTTCAGCGCGTTTCCAAGGGCCCAGTGGGTGCCCATGGGCTTCTCCTCAACAAGATAGTTTATTTTCATTCCGAGGTGCCTGTCCCCATACCTCTCCATGATTTTTTCGTGGAGATAGCCAACAAGCAGATAGACCTCCCTTACCCCCGAGCTGGAGAGGTCAAAAAGCTGCTTATCGAGGATGGTGTAGCCCGGCTTTATCTCTATCAGTGGCTTAGGGACTTTGAGGGTGTATGGTCTCAGCCTCTTCCCATAGCCGCCCGCAAATATCACGCCAACCACGTCGGGCATGCTTCACCCAGCTACCTTAAGGGGATACTGGGTATTTAGGGTTGTGCAAGCCTTGCAGGGGAGCACACAGATATATTTACAGGTAGACTTTTCACAACACGAGATGAGGAGGTTCTATGTGGCAACCGAGGAGGAGATCCTCAGCGGCAAGGTTACGGACATATATTTTCCAAGAACACTCAAGATCCTGAGGGAGAAGGGTCTCAGCAGAAAGCATGTTGTGATGGATGTGCACGCATACAGCTTTCCAAAGGGCTACAACTGGGCCGTGTTCGCCGGGCTTGAGGAGGCGGTTAGGCTGTTTGAGGGGAAGAGGGGGGTTGACGTCTATGCTATGGATGAGGGGACGATCTTCAGGCTTTATGAGCCCGTTATGAGCATTAGGGGGCCCTATGAGGAGTTCGGGGTTTACGAGTCCACCCTCATAGGAATACTAAGGCACTATAGCAGCATAGCCACGAGGGCCGCCAGGTGCAAGAAAGCCGCGGGCGACAAGATGGTCGTGTTCTTTGGGATAAGGGTGGTTCACCCCGCCATAGCTCCGATGGCGGATAGGGCCGCCTTTATAGGTGGGTGTGATGCGGTCTCCGGGGTCCTGGGGGCGGAGCTCATGGGCGAGAAGCCCGTCGGAACCATGCCACACGAACTTACCCTGATGTTCGAGGATGTGCGTGACGCTTGGAGGGCGTTTGACGAGGTACTCCCCCCCAATGTCCCAAGGATAGCCCTCTGTGACACCATGTATGATGAGCGGACGGAGGTCTGGATGGCCGCGAAAACGCTTGGAGAAAGGCTATTTGGGATAAGGCTTGACACGCCGAAGTCCAGGAAGGGCGACATCAAGCAGATCCTGAGGGAGGCCCGATGGATCCTCGACCTTGAGGGGTTGAGGAGGGTTAAGATTGTCTTGAGCAGTGGCGTTAATGAGAAGACGATCCTTGAAACAAGGGATATAGTTGACATATATGGTATTGGTACTTCCATTGCGTTCCCACCTTCGATAGACCTGGCATTCGACATAGTTGAGATAGAGGGGAGGCCTAAGTCGAAGAGGGGGAAACTTCCCGGGAGGAAGCAGGTCTATAGGTGTATGGAGTGTGGATACAGGGAGCTTAGACTTGAGGATGAGGGCGCGCCGGGGCGGTGCCCGAAGTGTGGCGGTGAGATGGAGCCTCTCTTGAAGCCTGTTATAAAGGATGGCAAGCTCGTGAGGAGGCTGCCATCTCCAAGAGAAATAAGGGAGTATGTGTTGCGGCAGCTCGAGCAGGTTACGCTAACCCTCGAATAGCTGTGCTCTTATCAAGCCTTGAGGGGATTTTCTCCGGTTTGCCGCCGTCGGAGGAGAAATATCCCTCGTTTACAAGCTCCATGTAGAGCTTCCATACACGCTTAATGTTGACGTGCCCGACGTAGTAACCACGTCTCTCAAGCTCGTCCTTGACCATTGTATAAAGTTCGTATGGAAGATGGTTGGCGTGCCTCGCTGTTTCGGCGATGATCTGCTTAACGACAGGGTTTACCGGGTATTTTTTCCTCACCATCATAGAGCTCCTCCGGTGGCGGTACTGTAGTATATATGTGCTCCTCGCCCATTTAAGTGTTTTGTAGATGTTACGACATTTTAACACTGAAAAATTAACATGCCCAAGTAAACTTGACGTACACGGCAAGCTACTTGGCAATCCCCCAATCGATGAGGGCTGAGTGTATCATGTCGGCGGCAAAGGCGGCCAGGACTATGGACATTATTCTGGCAAGCACCGATGTCCCGCTCCTACCCATAAGCCTAAACAGCAACTCGGACGAGAGCATGGTTAGGTATGTTGCAGCCCCTGCAATCATGCTTGCAAGAAAAACGAGATAAAATGGATACATCGCAGAGAGGACGAGAATAGTCGCTATGGTTCCGGGGCCCACAAGCAGCGGGGTTGCCAGCGGCACTACCGCAAGCTCCTCGGGTTCAACCAGAGCCTTGGTTCGTGGCATCCCCCCAAGCGTGTCCAGGGCTATGAACATCAACAGTATCCCGCCACCGAACTTCAGGCCTGAAACACTTATGTTAAGAAGCCTTAGAACTAGCTCCCCCATCAACGAGAATACCGCTAGTAGGGCGAGGACCACCAGCATCGCGTTATTCGTTATCCTGGTCCTCTCATTGGAAGGTATATCGGATGTCATCGAAAGGTATACGGGAACAACGCTAACAGGATTTAAGACGGCGTACAGCTGTATTGCCATGAGGATTGTTAGGTTAAGCCACTCGTCCAACGCCCAACCACTCCTCCAGCTCCCTGAACGCCCTGGGTAGAAGATCTATGAGGTCTGAGGCTGTTATCCTCTCACCATACATCTTTACAGCCATGTCCCCGGTATAACCGTTCAGAAACGCTGCTGCAACAGCGGCCCTAAATGGCTCAGCCCCCCTGGCGAGGAGCCCAGCGACTATCCCCGTTAGGACATCTCCGGTTCCACCCGCGGTCATCGCGGGGTTCCCGCACTTACAAACCTTGATTCTCTCCCCATCCGAGATGAAGTCGTAGTGGCCCTTCAAGAGGATAACGGAGTTTAGCTTGCGGGCGGCATCCCTCACTGCCTCGATCCTCTCATCCAGCCTACCTGGGGAGTAGTCAGGCGGGGCCTCACCCATCATTATCTTAAACTCACCAGCATGGGGGGTCAGAACAACCCTGCCCCTCTCCCTAACCATGTGAGGAGCCCTCGTCTTCAGCGCGTCCGCGTCCATAACAACCTTTAAGCCCCTCTCCAAGGCGCTTTGAACGACCTCCTCGACAGCCTTGCCGGTTCGGGGATCGAGCCCTAGCCCCGGCCCTATGGCCAAGACATCGGCCTTCTCCATATACCTAAGTATGGGGCTGATGGACTCCGGAGTAAGCACCGTGGACTTCAGCGGTATGACTATCAGGTTGGGGGAAAGGGCCCTTATACTCGGCGCAACGCCCGAGGGGGTGAAGAGGAAGACCAGATCCACGCCGGTTCTAAGCGCCGCGGCCGACATGAGCCAGGGCGCCCCATGGAACACATTACTGCCCCCAACCGCTATGACGACCCCATTATCACCCTTCTTTGAAAACGGATCCCTCCTCCTCAGGGCTACTAGGAGGTCGCCTGGCCCAGCGTAAAGCTCCGCCTCGGGTGGAATACCTATATTGACAACCTCGATGTCGCCTGCAACCTGGGATCTACACATGCCCATCTTAATGGCATGCATGGTGACGACTATATCAGGTTTGGCGACGAGCCCCCAGTCCCGCCCCGTATCGGGATGCATGCCGGATGGAAGGTCTATTGACACCTTGAGTCCTTGGGCCTCGTTAAACAGCCTTATCGCCGTCGCCGCTGGTTCCCTAGGAGCCCCCCTTATCCCCGTACCCAGGATCGCGTCTATTATAACGTCGGCGCCGATAATCTCTTCCCTAAGCCTCTCCAGACGGTCTACGCACGGCGCGGTAAAAATTCTAACGCTGTCCTCCATGTTTTTAAGGGCCTTAAAATTGGATCTGGCCTCCTCAGTTCTTATCCTCTCCTCCATGCCGAGAAGTATATATGTGACCTTGAAGCCGGCGGATGCGAGGTGCCTGGCGGCAACGGCGCCATCGCCCCCCTTGTTGCCCGTCCCGGCCAGGACAACGACCCTTCCGGGGGGCTTCACCCGTTTAACTACCGCCCTGGCCACACCTCCGCCCGCGTTCTCCATTAGGAGCCTCCGGGGAACCCCGAGCCACTCGGAGTTCAC
>WAQG01000091.1 GCA_015520395.1 Candidatus Geoarchaeota archaeon | reverse complement strand
TCCTTGAGGAGATGGGTTTGAATGGGAAGCCGGCGTTCTCCGTGGAAAGTGGTGGGGCCTCCGGAGCTATGGCGTTTCATGCGGGGGTTATGGCGGTGGCTGCAGGGCTGTACGACCCCGTCCTGGTTGTTGGCGGGGAGAAGCTGAGCGACGTTCTTCCAATGGATGTTGTTGCTGCACTTCAAAACTTTGAGGATCGGGAGCATGTTTCATTCTATGGGATTACCTGGGTTAGCTTGGCCGCCCTCCTCTACAAATCCTATCTGAGCAGCAATGGGGTGAGGAGGGAGGATGTGGCGAGCCTCGCTGTCCATGATCATGAGATGGCAGTCGGCGTGGAGCACGCCCAGTACCCGTTTCCGGTCAAACTTGAAGCAGTACTCAGATCCACGGTCTTGGCAGACCCGATAACGCTTCTGGAAAGCTTCGGCTATGGTGATGGCGCCGCCGCCATCCTCATCTCTAGAAGGAAGTCTGGGGATGGGTGTGTTAGGGTTGCGGGGATGGGTGTTGCCACTGAGAACTCGACGCCAGCCTCTAAGATAGTTGATATCTCCTTCAAGTCAACCGTGAACGCGGCTGAAAAGGCGTATAGGGCCGCTAAGATCGATCCATCCTCCATAGACGTTGCAGAGATATACGACCCCTATACGATCATCGGCATCGTCTCCATGGAGGATCTCGGGTTTGCGGAGAGGGGAAAGGCAGCTAAGCTCGTCGCTGAGGGCGAGGTGAAGCCGGGAGGAAGGATACCCATAAACACTTTCGGCGGGCTTAAGGCCAGGGGTAATCCAATTGGGGCAACGGGCCTCTACCAGATCGCCGAAATAGTCCTCCAGCTTAGGGGTGAGGCTGTTCACCAGGTTCCCTCGCCTAAATACGGGCTTGCCCACTCGATGGGCGGGTTTGGGGGAACCAGCGTCGTAACTATTCTTGAGGGGTGAGAGGTTTGGAGAGCATTTCTAGATACTGGTCTGAAAGGCTCACGAGATACCGGCTACTCGGATCCAGGTGTAGGAAGTGTGGGAGGATCTATTATCCTCCTAGGCTAAGATGCCTGTGCGGATCAACCGAGCTTGAGACATACCAGCTCCCCCGCCGAGGACGGCTAATACACTACACGGTCATCCACGATGCCCCGAGGGAGTTTAAACAGTTCGAGCCGTACTACGTGGGCCTGGTCGAGCTGGAGGACGGCACCAGGCTAGTAACCCAGCTGACGGACGTTGACCCGACGAAGATAAGGGAGGGCATAGCTGTGGAGGCGGTTTTCAGGAAGGTCAGGGAGGATGGAAAGCGGGGCCTCATATTCTACGGGATGAAGTTTAGGCCCGCCATAAAACAAGGCTAACACAAACCCATAAAACCACAAGGCATCAACCTTTCTTTGATGGTTTCAAGGCTAGCACAGAAGGTTCTCGAATCGATTAGACGCAGGGGTTTTGTCTCCAGGGAGCTGCTGGCAAAGGAGCTGGGCGTAAGCGTTGTTAGAATAGATGCGGCGCTCGAGGAACTCAGAATAGCTGGCCACATCTCCTACATGAGCCTTAAATGTGATGGCGGCTGTGGCAAATGCCCCCTCCAACCGGTCTGCGGATCCCCCTCTCCAGGAACACACACATTTATAGTTGTGAAGAAGGGGTTAGGGAGCAGGCCGGGGCGTCATTAAGAGGGGCTAGAGCTTCGGGTTAACAACGGTCTCGGCATAAGCCCTCCTAACCCTCAGCTTAGCCTCGGCAGCCTTGGGATGGTAAACGTTATCGAGAACCGTTCCTCGGGCGGCCAGAACCCCCATGTAGACCACGACATCCTTGTATAGTCCGCCTGCGACACCGTCGGCGACGACAGCGTAGCCCTGTGCCGCCCTTTTAGAGAGGGTTGCTCCCGGTAACCCGGGAAGGGTTCCGACATCCGCGATGTTCTCCAGGACTTCTACGAGCATCTTCCTAACCTCGTCTATCCGCGTAAGCCTTCCTGAGAGTAGGATCTCATCTATCCCGTTCAGAACAGCCATCGAGGCTGCCGCCCTTGCCGTGGACTCGATCATGGCTTTGAAGGCCTCCCTGCAGAGCCGCTCCCTCTTTAACAGCGCCTCCTCAGGGTTCTCCGTCCCGCAGACCGTGGCGACCCCGCCGTAAAAGACGTCCTCCCTACTCCAACTCCCAACCAGGTGTGTCAGCTCAGCGTCCACCGGGCCTATAGTCAGGAAACCGGGGCCAGCCATCGTGCCCCCCAGGCCATCAACTATCCTGCCACCCTTAACGGCCATCACGGCATTATACCCGTAGCCCATCTCAACGAGTATGAAGCTTATTCTCCTGAGGTCGCGCCCCTCCCAGATATGCCTTCTCGCAACCTCCGAGACCGCGATGGCCATCTTGTCGGCCGTTCCCATGTCAACCCTATTTATCTTCCTGTAGCCTGGAACCGTTGGTAAGAGGATTACCGAGGGGATGTAGCAGACCTTGAGCCTACGCCTCCAGAACTCCTCCACAATCCTTGCAAGCGCCTCATATACATAGATCCCCACAACACCTCTCCTCAAACCCTCCCTTAATGCGTCCTCGGTGCTTAGGAGCAGCACCTCAACCGCAAACCTCCGGGGATCCCTTATCTCGGAATTGTAGGTGAGGGGGACGCCGTAGCCCGATGGCCCTGCTATCAGGTCAACCTCCCCTAGGGACTCGACGGCCTCGACGAGAACTGAAGGCTTCTTAGCAACCTCTGAGGTGAGGATACTCCTTTCGGCAACTACGCGTCCATCCTCAAGCACGACCAAGTCAAATGAATATGTGCCCGGATCTATCCCTAAGACCCTAACCATATCCCTGAAGAACAAAGCAAGGGATTAAAGGTTTGTGGTGCCCGGGGTGGGACTTGAACCCACGACAACCCGGTCTTCAGCCGGGCGCTCTCCCAGGCTGAGCTACCCGGGCCCACAAAATATCATCTTAACAACGATCATAAACTTAACGCCACAAACCAGGTGCCGTCAAGTTAAGCTAATTGGGGATTCATCCCCTTAAATCCCCCAGAAACAGAGACACATCAACCTGACAACACCAACGAGACAATTGAAAACCATATCTTCCAGGCTGGGGTGAGGCTCATGTTTGAATGCTACCATGACAAATGCAATGAGGATCGTTAAAAGAGTTCCATGCGGGCTTCTGACTGGACTCGAATAGTTGTGTGCATTGGAGATGCATATAGCTTATATATCTCTGTGCATTTTAAATGCATATGGAGGACTATAATCCCTGGTGGTTTAGAGAACCTGACCCGGTTTATGAAGAGTGGGCTTCATCTAGCATCAGGTGGAGGCCGTCAGCCATCGACAAACTGAGCCTGCAGCCCTTCTCACTTAACTTCCTGATAGGTCCCAGGCAGGTGGGAAAAACCACGCTGCTTAAGGTACTTGTATATGAGTTGTTAGGCACCATGGATCCCAGGGCGATCTTCTATTACTCATGCGATGAGCTGGGAAACTATAGGGAGCTGGGCGAGATCCTGGACAGCTACCTCAGCGCCAAGAAGCGCTGGGGTGTGAAGTCCTCAATCCTAATGCTCGATGAGGTGACATTCGTGGAGGAATGGTGGAGAGCCGTTAAGGCCCGTATAGATAGAGGCATGTTCGCCCACGATGTGCTAATAATCAGTGGTTCGGCAAGCATCGAGCTTCTGGCTGGTAAGGAGCGATTCCCCGGCAGACGTGGCCTTGGCAGAGATGTCTATCTCTACCCCTTATCCTTCCATGACTATGTCAGAGTGCTGGGAGGGCTTGATGTGGAGGGGAGGGGACTTGAAGATCCGGATTTTTGGGACAACTTCGGGGCCAACATAGCTTTGAAGGGCAGGATTGGCGAGTTTTTCAGGCGATACATGGTGACCGGCGGATACCCAGTGCCTATAAGGGAGTTTTTTGAGGTGGGGAGGGTTACCTACCTCTCCTACAGAGCCCACCTAGACTGGCTGAGGACGGATTGGCTTAGGGTTGGGCGCGATGAGCAGTACATGAAGGAGATAATATCCTACCTGCTCGAATCGACATCAACCCCGGTAAGCTGGCATACCGTAGCGAGAAGCACGTCGATCAGCTCGCCACACACCGCAAGGCTATACATCAAAACACTTGAAGACCTAATGATAGCCAAGATCATCTACTGGGCCTCCCCACACGGAAAGGCCGACTACAGAAAGAACAAGAAAATATTCTTTACGGACCCATTCACCTATCAAGTCCTATCCAAATACACCAGAGTCAAGATAGATGAAGCAAGGATCGTGGAAGCCACAGTCTCAACCCACCTCGCCCGACGATACCCGACATACTACTGGGCAAACAAAACAGAGATAGACATACTCACAATAATTAACAACAGCGTCCTCAGCCTCGAAGTCAAATGGACACACCATCCCAAAACAGGAAGAAAACCAATCAGACCCATCATCCTAAACAAAACATCCACACCAGTATTCCTAGCAAGCCTAAAAACTTAACACGGTGCTGTTAGGTTAGGCCGAGTGGAGGCGTCCATCCCGGCATTTCCTGGATGGAGATTACGTTAATATTTGTGTCCTATTTGCCCTGTCTTGGGATGCCCTGCCCGACTGCCTTTGTTTGGAGCGGGGATTATGAGCTCTACAACTTTGGCCCCTGGCACCCCTACAAGCCCTACTTATGGAGGCTGGCTATGGAGGAGCTTACCCTCGTCCACACCAGGCACTACATCATGTTTGTTAAGAGGAAGTGTGAGGATGGCTACGGGTTTCTGGATTACGGCGACACGCCGGCCGCCCCTGGGGTCTATGAGGGCGCTGTCTCGAGGGTTGGTGGAACTCTCACTGCTGCGAGGCTGGTTATGGAGGGGAGATATATCCATGCATTCAACCTGGGTGGGGGTCTCCACCACGCGCGCCCATCGTCGGCCTCAGGTTTCTGTGTCTTTAACGACATTGCTGTGGCTGTGAGGTATCTTCAAAGGTGGCATGGGGTTAAGAGGGTTGCTGTGATAGATGTTGATGGGCATCATGCGGATGGCACTCAGGATATCTTCTATTCTGAAAGGGAGGTCTTGACCATATCATTCCACAGGTATGGAATCTACCCTGGGACGGGCTGGCACGATGAGGTTGGCGTTGGTGATGGCGAGGGGTATTCGGTGAACGTTCCGCTAACCCCGCCGTTGACGGAGGCCTCCTACCTATACGCGTTCAGGGAGATAGTGCCTCCCCTGATCAGGAGCTATAAGCCGGAAATCGTATTCCTGCAATACGGGGCCGACTCCCATAGGGATGACCCGCTAGTAGGCCTCCCACTAAGCACCCACGGCTACCAGGAGATAGCCTCAATAGTTCACGGGCTTGCACATGAAGCCTCCGGGGGAAAGCTCGTCGTTACCGGGGGCGGGGGATACAATCCGGATAACGTCAGGCGTATATGGGCTATAGGCTTCATAACGGTGTCTGGGGTCGCGGTCAGCGAGGAGGAGCTTAGATCCCTCCATGACGAGGCTCATGACCCTGGGAAGGTGGATAAACCTGTTGTCGAACTGGTCGAGAAGATCAAGAGGCTTGTCTTCCCCTACCATGGTATAGATGTGTGAAACCTGCTGCAGTTCTGTAGCTACTCTACCTCTATGCCCAGGGTGATTGAGGCGAGTCTCCCGATCATGTAGGTTGCTAGGGCGGAGCCCAGGCCCGATAGAACCATCTCAAATATCTTTCTACGTGCAGAGATGCCTGCCGTAACCGCTATCAGGAATCCAACAAATCCCAGAGCCACTCCCGCGAGTAGGAATGAGAGGATCGTTGAGGCCACTATGGATTGGGGGAGAAGGTAGGGTAGTATCGGTATTAGAGCCCCGACCAGGTAGAACGCGCCTGTATAGAGGCCAGCCTTCCCCGGGTTCTCAAGGCCCTCCTCTCTTATCCCATATTCCTCCTCAGAGACTATCCTTGAGAGGAGCTTGGGGTTATCCCCAGCCTCCCGGCTAATCATCTCCGCCAAAGGCTCGCTGAAACCCTTTCTCGACATGAACCACCTAACCCTCTCCCTCAAAAGATGCCCCACATACCTCGCCGCTAACGTCACCCTCCTTAAAACCCCCACATGAACCTCCCTCTGAGACTTGGCACTAACAAAGGCTCCCACACCCATGGAGAGGGCGCCAGCCACACCAACGATAAATCCGCCGAGGGCGACTGGCAGGGGGGCGCCATAAGCTCCGGAAAGCCCTGCGGTAACTGAAAGCACCTCCACCAAGCCATCGTTCATGCCCAGCACCGCCTCCCTTATGTGGGAGAGAAACTCTTCGAATCTGGACTTCTCGCTGCTGAATTCCTGCTCGTGGAGAAGCTCATCTTCAAGTATTTTCCTCAGCCCAGCCTTTTCCTCCTCGCTTAGCTCCCCGCTCTCCATAAGCATGGAATACATCTCCACCGCCTTAACCTCATCCATCTCTAGTAGTCGTAGGGTGAGGCCAAGTCCAATGAGCCTGAATAAAACCTTGTAAACTAGGATTTTGGCCCTGCTAACCCCTACACTATCAACCTCTACACCACGTTTCCTCAGGACTCTTCTCCAGAACTCGGCGTGGCTCTTCTCGATCTCCGATAACCGTCTAAGCTTATTCGAAAGCTCCTCGCCATACATTCTGGAGAGCTCAAGATATATTCTCGACGCGAAAAGCTCGTCATGAAGCGCCTCAACACCAATCCTAGCAAGCCTGCTAGACACAACATATAAGGGCCATAACGGAAACAAAAACCTTGCTCATAGGCCTGGAGACTCGTCAGGGCAGGTTGAATACTATCATCTCATACCCACTCACCCTCTCACCCTTCCTTCCCCATATTACCAGCCTGTTCCCCGGCTTCAGAACCTCATAGCGCGTATCTACCTTAACCTCTAAGACCTTAGAGCCCGGTGGAAACAGCCAGTAGGCCTCGTAGTCATACTCGAGTGTCTCGGCCTCATAATACTCCTCGTACACGTTCCTCCCCCTCCGTAACCTTCCCCTAAACGTTATTGTGAATACAACCGAGGGCCTGACCGGGGTGCCGCGAAAGACGAGATCCGTTGACTCAACCCTAGGCTTTGAGGGCCTCCCATTTATGTATATCTCTTCCTCATCGAGGTAGTGTTGCATGTTGTTTGTCAGCCTCTCAAGCTCCTCATTGAAGCGCTCCGGCTTATTTAGAAGATCCATGTAGTAGTGGCCAGGATCATAGTAGTCAAAGACTAGTATCTGGTGAAATAGTCCTCCTCTACACACGACAAAAAAGCCCTGAGCATATATTGGAAAAACCCCTTCTTCCTCCAACTCCCCCCAGGTAAACTAAGGGGGAAGTATGAATAAAGCTATTGAACCACCTCCACGATCTCGATGATGGGTGTGACCCCAAGCCTTGATCTGACACCCTCCTCTATCATCCTAACAAACTTCTTCCTCGTCCTCCTCCACCCAAAGAATATGCCCCCTGTAGGACTAACGTGAACAGTGATGTTCAGGCCCCCCTCACGAGGCCTAACCTCCACGTCCAAAACCCTTACAACATGCCTCCTTGCAGCAAGGTATACAAGGTCGTATATCCCCACGAGGTCGTATGTAGCCTTCACAGCCTCCCTGGAAGGTTCAGGCGGCCTTGACACCTCAAATTCTGGAGCAAGCTTCCTGTCAAAGCTGTAGGTAGCTATATCCACTATGCCTGCAAGCCGCTCCGCCATGAGTCTAACGGCCGCCCTACCAGATCCGACCAACGGTTTCTCAGCCTTCGCCGCTATTATAAGCTCATCAAACATAACCAAGCTAGCCTCCAACCCACCAGTTGACAACTCAACCAGCAGGCATTTCCCCCTAGAGGCAAGGCTCCTAGACAGGGAAAGCAACTTTAGGTAGAGATCCTCAAGCCTGACCTTCTCAACGGATATGGCCTCCCTAAAAATTACTATCTTTCCATAGCACAGCGGGCTGAAAATGTCTGAACTTAACTTGTCCACCTCTTCAGGGATACGCAGTCGTCCTAACCTCTCCCTGGCAGCTCCCCCAAAAACCTGTCTCTTATACACATCTGTCG
>WAQG01000090.1 GCA_015520395.1 Candidatus Geoarchaeota archaeon | reverse complement strand
GTCAGGAGCTATGTGATCAGCGCTTTGAGGAATCGGCCAGGGGCTTTAAGTGCAGCTTCCCGTCACCAGGCGCTCGGCCCTCATGCTTACGTAGGGGCTCGCCCAGGCCCATAGCTGTGAAACCCCCAGCCCCATTTACCCCAGGTAAACCAAGCTGGAGGGGTTCACGCCCTTGGCTATAGGTGTGTTAACTTGATAGCACTGGGCGGGGACTGATATGCTTCTTCGATCATATCGTATTTATTCCGGCTGGGTTTTGAGCGAAAATGTGGGTTGGGTGCCTAGTAGTGAGGGGGGCTAAGCCCGGAGGCCGTGACGGTGGCCCCGGGCCCGGGATCCAATAAATATCTCTCATAGCCTAATAAATATCTCTCATAGCCTATCGTTATTTGATGGGCCCTAGTCCTACTGTTTAGTAGAGTCTATATTTTACTGGTTTTAATGATGTTTAGGGTATGTCGTCTAGGGAGGTGGTTTTGAGGGATTTGAGGGAGGCTACTGAGGCTGCTGTCTCGACCATTGCGGGAGAGTATGTTAGAAGCAGGATGATGCATTACGCCGTTACGGATGACTTCACCTTCTACCTGGCATCCATGAAGGGCGATCCTAAGATCATCCACATAACCCACAACCCCTCGATAAACCTAATGATACTGAGGAAGGTGGGCGACCCCTCCAGGTATATGGATCTGAGCGAGTTTGCGAAGTGGAGGGAGATAGAGGTTCAGGGTAAGGCTAGCATTGTGAGGAGCCGTGAGGAGAGGGAGTACGCGCTCAGGCTGCTTTCCGAGAGGTCGCCGATAGTCAAGCTCCTGTCCGAGAGGGGCGAGACACATGTGCTTGAGGTTATAAGGGTGGAGCCCCACGTGATAAGGTATAAGGTGGTTTCAGATATCCTCAGCGGCAAGCCCCCAATAGTCCTCGAGTTCCTTGAGAGGGGAGGCGAGTTCGTGGAGTTCGGCAGGCTCATCGACAAGCTCAGAACCTGGTATGCAGCGGTGAGGGCGCCCTTCCTGGTAGCAGGCGTGCCGTCGGTCGCCCTCGGGGCGCTGATAGCCCTGAAGGTTAACGGGGTGTTCAACCCCCTGCTCTTCGCATTAACCCTAATAGGCGTGCTCCTCGGCCACATCTCAGTAAACCTGCTTAACGACTACTACGACCACAAGCTCCGAACCGACGTTGTGAACACCGAGTATGTCAGGCCCTTCAGTGGGGGGAGCCGCGTCCTCCAGCTAGGCCTCCTAACACCACTGGAGGTGCTCTCAGGCGCCCTCATAGCCCTCCTCATATTCATCGCAATAGGAATATACCTCTCCATCGTCAGCGGCCCCCTGGTGCTCCTACTCACCATCCTGGGAGGCCTATCGATGCTCGCGTACAATGCCCCACCCCTAAGGCTCTCGGGAAGGGGCCTTGGGGAGGCCATCGTCGGAATCAACTTCGGAATCCTCATAACGCTGGGCTCCTTCGCCGTTCAGACGGGCTCCATAAGCTTTGAAGCCCTGGCGGCATCGGTGCCGCTAGCCATCCTCGTGGCCCTGATCCTCCTAGTCAACGAGTTCCCGGACTACAGAGCAGACAAGGCCACTGGGAGGAGAACCCTAGTCGTGATCCTGGGCAGGGGGAGGGCGAGGTGGCTGTACCTGGCCCTCTCAGCCCTCACGTACGTGTACATACTGGCCGGCTCCCTCACCGGCATCCTCCCACCCTACGCCCTGGCAGCCCTAATCGCAGCCCCACTTACAGCCTACGCATTCAAGGAGATGCTCCACAACTATGAGAACCCCTTTGACATGATACCAAGCTACATCGCAACGATAATCTCCCACCTCTCAGTGGGCTTCCTCCTGGTGATGGCATACCTGGTTGTGGCCATAAGGTCGCCCATAGCGATACTGGCCTCCATAGCCCTGATAGGCGCCTACGCAACCTACGAAATCTACCAGATCAGGAGGGACCTGAGGGCCTTCCTAGCAATAAAGGGGCTTGTTAGAACAATCTGACGGCAACGCCAACCCAGAACAGCCGCCCGAAGGGCGACGCCAGGCCACACGAAAACCATCTAACCAAGAAGCTAGCTGTCCAAAGGCCTGTCTCAGCGGCCCCCACATGTAGCAGCTGAGCCCCAGACCCACAATCAATTGACCGAAATTGCCTGGTCGATTTCTGAGCCGGAGCTACGGTTTTTAATCCCCGCCGGGTTTCCAGTTCTGGGGTGCTTGTTTTGGGCTATGTTGAGAGGGCTGTTGGCGTTTTTCTGGAGACTGGGACCAGGTTTCCCCGCAGGATCATATGGGCCATGGGCATGGTGAAGTATGTTGCCGCCAAGGTTAACGTGGACCTCGGCCTTCTGGATCCCGGCAGGGGTGAAGTGATAATGAAGGTTGCGTTGATGCTGGCTGATGGCGAGCTCGACGATGAGATAATTGTTGACGTCTTCCAGACCGGCTCCGGCACAGGCCTCAACATGAATGTGAACGAGGTTATAGCCAGGGAGGCCTCAAGGCTGTCCGGCCGTAGAGTCCATCCAAACGACCATGTAAACATGGGGCAGTCCAGCAACGACGTTGTCTCAACGGCCATAAGGGTGGCCGCCGTCGCGGAGGCCCTCTGGAGCGTCGAGCCAGCCCTTAAAGCCCTAATCAAAAGCCTCGAGGAGATCTCGGGCAGGACGGTGGGGCTAGT
>WAQG01000089.1 GCA_015520395.1 Candidatus Geoarchaeota archaeon | reverse complement strand
CCCGACCGATCTGGCGGAATTAACTGTATATGTTCTGATTACATCCAAGAAGCTCACCGCCTCCTCACTGCTATACACGTCTATATTGAGGTCAACCGCTCTCCGTGCAACGGCTCCATACAGCCCGTATCTTGGATCCGGCGGAGTCACGTTGGCGTCCGTCCCATTAGTGACATTAACGCCAGCCTCCATAAGCGTTCTAAGGGGTATAAACCTGCGCATGCGCCAGTGACAAAAGTTTGCAGCATACTTTCCTCCAAGCAGGTATATGAATGAGCTTTGAGTCTTGATAGAGATGCCCATTTTCGCTGCTTCAGCTACCGAAGAATCGCTCATGAGAAAGCCATGAACTATGCTGCATTTTTCCCCGCACCCAACCCTCTTGAAGGCCTTAATAACCTCGTCGACGGCCCTGTCGCCGATCGCATGAACACTAATTCCAAGACCGCTCCTTACAACCATTCGTAGAATTCTCATGAAGGTTGATGGGTCGGTTAGGCGTAGCCCCCTGGCCGTATCGTCGGGCATTATCCCATCCTTACACCATTTTCCATATATGAGCGCAGTCTTAGCAAGCCCCGACCCATCATAGAAGACTTTGACATGATTTAGATGAAGACGCTCCAGCGGGGGTCTGGCTATACGGTTAACCACGTTTCTAAGCTCCTCGTCGCTCTCAACTGGATATGAGTACCTAACCCGGATTTTCAGTTGTCCGGCGGATGCGGCCTTCAGGTAGGCATCCAGCACCTTGCCTCCAAGCCCCAGAACTCCCGCATCCTCAACTCCCGTAAACCCATTCCTAAGCCAGACCTCCTGGGCCTCAATCACCCCTAGATAGTAGTCTTCAAGTGATGGGGCCGGTAGGATTCTGAGCACCAGTTCCATAGCATTGTCATAGAGCACCCCCGTAGGTTCCCCATTCTCATCCCTCTCGATCAACCCTCCAGGAGGATCCCTCACCCCCCTACCGATCCTGGCGAGCCTAAGAGCCTTCGTGTTAACCATAATGAGGTGACCACTCACATGCTCTATTACGACGGGCACATTATTAACAGCCTCATCTAGATCCCATCTCCTCGGAAGCCTCCCCTCTTTAAGAAGAGCCTCGTTAAGGCCATAGCCATATATCCATCTGAGCCCTGTCCCATTGGCAATCCTCCTCAAGGCATCCTTCAGCTCGCCTAGCGAGGAAACCCCTGAAAAATCCACACCCCTCCTCATTAAATACCCGGTACTCGCCATGTGGCAGTGGGAGTCTATGAACCCCGGCGTGACGAGATTGCCATTAAGCTCAATGATCCTATCAACCCTGGATGAAAACTTTCTCATCGCTGTGTCTGAAGATCCAAGGTACGCGACCTTCCCCTTCACCACAGCTATAGATTCATAAGGCCCCTTTCCATCCATGGCTAGGACCTTGGCATTCAGGATTAGGATGCTTCGTGACATGTTCTCACCATTGAACATCGGTCGATGCACAAAAAGTTTTTACCTTACTATTTCCTAATTTTTGATAGGTGAAATGTATGATGTCTAGGATTCTTGCAGTAATCCTGTCCATTGTAGTGATAACGGGGTTATCGGCCCCCCTCATAGCGACCGCAGAGACCCAGACTGTACTTAGGCTCACGGTCGCTGAGGAGCTCTCATCCCTCAACCCACTGGTCGGGAACTCGCTGGTGGACTGGTGGATCTTCAACTTGATATACGATAAGCTTGCGATCTACGATACAAGCCTCAAGCCCATGCCCTGGCTGGCGGAGAGCTGGGAGGTCAGCGAGGATGGAAAGACGTGGACCCTGCACCTAGTTAGAAACGCCACATGGCACGATGGCGCACCCTTCACAGCGGAGGACGTGGCCTTCACGATAAACTACATCAGGGACTGGGAGGTCTCCCTGTGGCTCGACGAGGTTCAGGACATAACGGACGTGGAGGTGATCGACGACTATACGGTAAGCATTACGACTGATGAGTCAATAGCATACCTAGACACCTACGTGTTCCCCCGGCTCCCCATCATCCCAAAGCATGTCTGGGAGCATATATCCGATCCTGAGGCATACCCGAATGACCAGCCTATCGGGAACGGCCCCTTCCTCCTAGACGAGTACAAGCCAGGAGAGTATATCCGGTTTAGGGCCAATCCCAATTACTGGAAGGGCAAGCCAAACGTAGATGTGATAATTGCTGAGATCGGGCTGACCCCCGACTCCGCCTTCCTTAAGCTTAAGGCCGGGGAGCTCGACATAATGCTACTTCAACCAGCCTTTGTAGATGAGGCGAAGGCTGAGCCTAACATGGAGGTCGTAATGACCGAGGACATATACTTCGACTACGTCGTTCTCAACACCCAGAGGCCCCATCTCAACTTAAGGGAGTTTAGGCGCGCGTTGGGCATGGCGATCGACAAGCAGGACCTCGTCAACAGGGTCTTGCTGGGCTATGGCGAGCCCGTATACAGCGTGATACCCCCAGCCTACAAGTTCTGGCATAACCCGGATGTGCCGAAATACGAGTATGACCCTGATGGAGCTAAGCAGCTCCTAGAATCCCTCGGCTATACCGACATAGACGATGATGGCGTCAGGGAGACTCCGGAGGGCGAGGATCTGGAGCTTGAAATACTCACCCTGTCAACCT